>JAAEPI010001398.1 GCA_024232835.1 Cytophagales bacterium | reverse complement strand
TCTGAAATCCTGGATATCCCTTCGCGAGTTCTTCATTTAGGTTATCCTTTTTCCAAACATAAGCACCGAAGGTTACTATTAGGAATCCTCCCAACAGCAAGAATGAATCGGCCACACCAGAGAAGAATGTAATGAAGTCCGGATCTTTCAATCCCGGTAGTTTGAAACCAGACGAGAAAAATTGAGAATAACCACCACTTAATAAGGAAGGAATTCCAATAACAAAAACAATCACGGCCATTATGATCACGGCTTTGCCTCTTTTCACCCTAAACTCATCAATGACATATGAGACGGGTACCTCTAATAGTGAAACCGTTGATGTTAAAGCAGCAACAGAAAGGAGCAGAAAAAAGAATGCACCTACAAAATTCCCCCAGCTACCAATGGTTTTAAAAACTTCAGGCAATGTGACGAATATCAATCCTGGTCCTGCCTGATCATCCGCCACCGTTGACATATCCCCACCATTGTTAAAAGCAACCAATGGGAAAATCATGAGACCGGCAATAAAGGCGATTCCAACATCCATCAATGTGATTTGTGCTGCAGCGGTTATTATATTTTCATTTTTAGAAAGGTAGCTACCATAGGTAATCAAGGCGCCCATTCCAAGTGATAAAGAAAAGAAGGCGTGTCTAAGGGCTCCTCCAATTGTGCCTGCATTAAGTTCAGACAGATCAGGTACCAGATAGAATTCTACCCCTTTCATGGCATTTGGTAAGGTAAAGGAGTAACCCACTAGAGCTAGTATCATTACGATTAATGTTGGCATTAATTTCTTAGCTAATTTTTCGATTCCACCTGACACACCTCTGGATACCACAAAAGCTGTTGCTAGTATGAAAATGATACCATACCCCCCCACCTTAACGATATCACTTATATAGCCGCCAAAATTATTCGCTATTTCGAAGTTTCCTGAGGCCATCTCAAAGAAGTATCCAAATGCCCATCCGGCGATCACATTATAAAAGGAGAGAATAATAACTCCGCAGAGAATGCCAAAGATGCCTAGCGCTTTCCATCTTTTAAATCCCAACTCCACGAAAGCACCGGCTGCATTTTTTTGTGTTTTTCTACCAATTGCGATTTCTGTAACCATTACAGGTAAGCATAGGACGAAACAAAAAATCAAATACATCATCAGAAAGGCAGCTCCACCTCCAAGCCCTACTTCATAAGGGAATCTCCAAATATTACCTAAACCCACAGCTGATCCTGCTGCTGCTAAAATGAAACCCAATTTATTTGAAAATGCTCCTCTAGAACTCATAAACTCTAATTGATTAAAAAATTCGGTTAAAGATATACTAAGAAAGTAAACAGGTGAGTGTTTTTTTACCCTTGATCAGAAATCAAATCTTCTTTATCGGCTTTTAGAGGATAAGGATAAGAGAAATAGTGGTTCTTTTTGATTGCTTCAGCAACTCGGTTCGGAACCATAGTTTCCCACCCGTCATTACCTGCTTGAATCATTTCTAAAACCTCGTTCGAAATTATATGAAGATTTTCGGTCTTAGCCTTTTTCAAATCTTGAATTTGATTATTATATCTAAAATGCTGGAAAAGATATTTCAAATGATCTGCAGGTTGAAAGTCATCACAAATCACTACTTCATTTTCATCCGTGAGGGCTGGGTAAACATATAATTTCACATGGCTTCCAAACAATCGACTAAACGATTCTAAAAGACCTCCATTAAGATTTTGGTAGTACTTTTCTTCAAAAATTGTCCCTAGATTATTTACACCTATTATTAGACCTAATAATTTGGACTTAGTGAAAAAGGAAAGATATGATGCCAGTCTATAGTGTTCTTGAAAGTTGGAAATTAGCACAGTCTGTCCTAGCAGGCATAGCAAGTCTACCCGATCAAGGAAGTCACTTTCGTCTACCGAGTCGCCCCCAAGTGTTAGATCATTTAAGGTCAATTCCACTAGGGTTATGATATTATCATTATCAACCTCTTCTTCTTTCTTGAATGCTCGGGATCCAGAAATCATCATGTCCACATTCACCAGTGTGACAGGGCGAAATCTTCCACGTAGCGCTAGAATGTTTTTCTTATAAAGCGATTCGGAAGGTTGTAGAACATTGCCGTCAGGCCCAAATAGGGTCGCGTGGGTTAGCCCATTTTTTACCAATTTCAAGCTCATCAGACGATTGTCTACATGATGAAAATCAGGCCCCTCAATTCTGAACATGTCTACTTCCACGCGACTTTTATGAATATTGTCCCTAAGCAGGTTCAAAATGTCCTCTGCATCACTGTATGCGTAGCATGAATGAAGTAGGTTAACCCCAATTTTACCCAATGCATCTTGCTGCCATCTGGGGTCATTGTCCTTTAGTAGTACGTGGATTATGCAAACATTTGGTTCTGTGCCCGGGTGTTTTTGGAATTTAAGGCCAATCCAGCCGTGACCTTCATTAGATCTGTCGAAGTTGATCGTTTCTACCGTATTTGCAAATGCGAAAAATTGAGTACGCTTGGCTCTATGTACCAGACGCTCAGAAAGTAGCGAATATTCTCTATCGAGCATGTTAACGAGTTTTTCCTCGCATACATGTCGGGCACTCTTTCCATAAATAGCATCGCTAAACTTCATATCATATGCTGACATGGTTTTAGCAATGGAACCTGATGCTGCGCCAGCTTGAAAGAAGTGTGCTGCCACCTCCTGTCCGCCTCCAATTTCCGCAATAGTTCCGTAGATATTTTCGTCCAGATTGAGCTGAAGAGCTTTTTCCGTGGTATTGAGCTTTTTGATCGTTTCCATCCGATGTAAGCAACTGCTAATTAAAGTTTCACAAAGCTAGAGATAAATGCTTCAATAGTGCCTTCTAATGCAATATTGTTGCCAGATTCTTTAAATCTCACCAGTGGGTTTTATTCCTCGACGTTCGCATCGAATGAACTTATTCCATTTTGTGGAGTTTCATATACTCTGAATGCAACATCTCCATATGGTCTTCAAATGTTTGATTAAAGGTGGAGGAAGTTTTGAATCCAACCTGATGAGACAATCCCATAAGTGTAAAATCGATTGTTTTTTAAGCGCTCTTCTTGGTATGACAGACTTAACAAATAGACCAAAGGTCCAATGAGCAGAAGAGAGTAATTGCTTATTATCTCATACCAACTCATCATATCCTGTCCGAAAATTAATATCCTTATAGAATTTAGAATTGGAATGGAAAATGGCAAGATTAGATAGCCAGCAATGGATGACGAATCTCTCTTGCCTCTGCCTTTCATTATCAAGATGCTCCCAAGAAACAGCGCTTGTATGAATCCAATAGTATTTAGAATAATGGGTATCAATAGGCCAAATTGTTAAGCGATGGAGTTATACTCCTTGATTAAGAAAAGGTATACTTACCCGAAAGGTACCAAATCCGACTTTACAAATTCCTTCTTGGCTTTTTTATCAGCGAATGCTGTGAAATCATAATATATTTTCCTCAGCTTGTTCTACTCCATATTTTTAATGTGCAGTAAGCTTGATGGAAGAAGACCTAGATCTCAAGGCGAGCGATTCGAACTACTGTTCGGGCTCATGAATGATTAGATGATGAAGACTTTTGAGGATCATGTTGTGAAAGATCGTTTATCTCCAAGTGTCTTTATAAAATCCAATTTAAAAACACCATAATCACATTATATGTTAAAAAACGGAATATTGTTAAGAAATAATCCAATTGGCACATTTGTTGGAAACAGGGACAGTCGTCGACTAACAATAAACAATAAACAAAAAATTATGAGAAAACTATTTATGCTGACGTACATACTTGCTGTCCATTTTTCTTTCGCACAATTTGAAGACAGCAAATGGTTGCTAGGGGGGGATATTGGATCAAGTTCAAGTACCGCGAGCCTGGGGTGGATATTGAAACCAGATGTAATTATTGGGATACAACCAAAGTTTGGGTTATCAAATTCTGAAAACTCATCTGACAACAACACAACCACACATTCATGGGGAGGACTGAATATCTTCTATAGAAAACACAAGAGGTTAGACGATAAGCTATTTTTGACCTTCCAAGTCTCTGGTGGTTATTCTAGGAACAAATCCAAAAACGAATATGGTGACTCTACGTTTTCAAAAAATATCAGGGAGTCAATCAATTTGGCATTAACTCCTGGTCTTGCTTTTAAAACAACTGATTGGTTAATCTTTGAAGCTAGGTTGGGTCAGGCCAGATACTCTATCGATAAGACTTCAAGCAATCGTGTGAATTCAAATGACTTTTCTAGGAATTCTAACATGAATAATGGTTTTTCTGTTTCTCTAAGCAATCTAAGTTTTGGATTAGTGATAATTATCTAACTAGTTGTCGCAAATGAATGAAACCGACATCTACTAACAATTAAAAAAACAAATTATGAGAAAGTATATTATGCTGGCATGCATGTTAGCCGTTGATTTTGCATTTGCCCAATTCGAAGACTCCAAATTGTTGCTTCGCGGGAATATAAGTGGTAACAATTATGAGAATATCTCTAGTTCTAGCACTTCTGAAAGAAGCTCGACAAGATCCTTTATATCCTTTGCTCCAGCAGTGGGCTTGGCGGTGAAACCCGACTTGGTTATTGGAATTGAACCAAATGTTGGATTTGGCAAGAACAAGAATAGTAATTCAAGCTCAACGACAAAGTCTAAGAACGTTTCTGCAGGATTGGATATTTTTTTGCGAAAGTATAAAGGTTTAAAGGACAACTTATTTTTGACTTTAAAAGGCTCTGGAGGATTCAACTGGCATGAAGATAAGCAGGAAGGAGAAGTGGATTATTATCACCGATCAGTAAGTATCTCATTCGTTCCAGGCCTGGCATATAAAGTATCCGATAAGCTGATGTTAGAAGCTAGTGTCGGAAGTGCTAGTTTCTCCATTGGTAAAACATCATACACCTCGTATACAATAACTAACAAATCCCTTGGTGCTTCTTTTAGCAATCTCGGGTTTGGATTTGTGATGATTTTCTGATTGTAAATAAAGGAATTGAGTAGTGCCGTTTCGACCTTTGTCGAATCGGCACTATATTCATTCTGCTATCAACTTCTTCCTTAGCACTTCCAACTCATGCTTTCTTGGTATCTGGCATTTTTTTAAAGACCACCGTGTGACCAGATAGCCCAGAAGAGATGCCGTTGCGATAATTCCAATTTCTTCCCAGGAAGCATCATTTTGTGCTATTCGGACAACAATTGGAAAGGCAGCAGGCACGATCATCCACCAAATAAATGTCTTTGCGCGAAAGACTTCATTTTCCATATTAGAAATTGCACGATCCAAATCACCGAGCATTGAGTGTTCAAACTGACGATCTTTTTGCAGTCGTCGAACTCTTCCAATAAACACATACACGCCCATCACGAGCATGCCGACTGCTGCTATAATGTTGTAATAATTAGGCGTTTTCAAGAACAACAAGACACTTGCCGTTATCACAGCGATTGCCATCAATCCAAATTCATTCGTGTTGGCGGTTTTTTCTGCTCGGTTGCCTTTTGCTTTGATCCTTCGGTACAAGGCGTCTTCATTAATTGCATACATAGTTTGATTGTTTTGTTTGTCCCAGATTTTTTTCATTTCATCAAATTCCATGATTGTCATATTTAGAGGATTTTGAAATAAGGTATTTTTTGACGCGATGAATCTTCACCCCGATATTGCTTTCACTAATGCCCAGCAGGTTAGCCATTTCCTTGTAGCTGAACCCATCTAGCAAAAGCAACGTAAGTGAGCGGTCGATTTCATCAAAAGTTGCGATTTCATCATACAACCAAGCCAATCGTTCGTCCATAGGATTGTCTTCGAGCAACGCATGTTCCATGTGATCAAGTGATTGATGTCCTCCATGTTTGCGTTCCTTTGTTGACCATTTGATGGCAGTGTTCAACGAGATACGATACAGCCATGTGGAGTCTGCCGATTCCTGCCTGAACCTTGGTATCGAACGCCAAACTTGTAGGCTGATCTCTTGAAACAAGTCATCTTGACTTTCGGAGGCAAAGGCATACGCCCTCACGACTTTAAAAAGTAAGGCCTTGTGTTGACTTATCCAGTTGTTAAAAATGTGCTGTTGTTCGCTTTCCTTCATTTTATCGAATACTACCCTACTAGTACCGGAACTTCCATATTTCTTACAAGTTGGAGGATATTTTTTCTTTTCGCAATTGCTTTGCAGCTGTTTGAACAACGGCAATCCTATCCATTTGCGTAAATTCCCTCAAATTAGAAGTGAACACAGATCATGATTGAATCTGAATTTTTTATATCGCCTTTAAGTGAAAATCGAATTGAATCAATACGATTGAAAACCGAATGGACGACTGATTCGCCTGTCTCTCTTGAACGCATAAGGGAAGTTCATTTTGGACATATAGATTTCAATGAAAACGTATCGCATGGGCAGATGATTGTCCTCGATATACTTGCGGAATCTGTTCTCGAAATTTTCAGGGAATTATTGGCTGTCCAATTCCCGATTCAGAAAGCGATTCCGATTGATAAGTTCAATGGTGATGATGAGGCCTCAATGGAGGTCAACAATTCTTCAGCATTCAATGCCAGAAGGGTGATGAATACCGATCGATGGTCGAGCCATGCGTATGGTGCCGCCATTGATATAAATCCAACTCAGAATCCATAT
>JAAEPI010001397.1 GCA_024232835.1 Cytophagales bacterium | reverse complement strand
TTGAAGAATTTTTCAGAAATGCAAAGCAACTTTTGGATATGGAGGGAGCCACTATCAGGAGTGAACAAGGAATAGCAACAGCGCTATACCTGGTGTCCTGGATTGACACCCTCCTTCACCATGAGAACTTTAAACAGAGCACTTCCGGGAAATTGCCAAAGGAGTCATTAACGATTCCTTCAATCATCCGTCAACTACAGTATGAGAATCTATTGGCCCTTCTTGAGAGAGTAAAATGTGAAGAAGAATATGTTCAAAAGTGGTTGGAAGTCACACGAGAAAACATCAACAGAAAACGTAGAAAACGGTATGAGTTGGTATCCTTAAATGATGACAACGCACATCAGGAAAAGCCGGCGAACGCGCGTCAAGGGCAAATGGCAGACACAACTCCGCGGAAATTGGCGATACGACAGCAATATTTGTGCCAATATTCATTTTTCAAAAACTATTTTCGAAAACTCAATGTGGCAACCCGTGACGAATTGACTAAGTTTTTCAGCTGGTGAGTAGGTAAGTGATACCAATATCAGCTCGATAATTGGGGGGCAGTGGGAGCAAATTTTCCTTTGGCGATAATAATTGGGGTTTTC
>JAAEPI010001396.1 GCA_024232835.1 Cytophagales bacterium | reverse complement strand
TGTGCTTGCGTGGTTTCTACATGACTTTTTTTGAGCTTGCCCGTTTCGTCTGCCGCCGTGCCAGCCCCTGAGGAATTTACCTTCGGCAAATTCCGGAGGATTTGACTTGTGTTTCGCATGGCTGTTTGAAACATTGTGAGCCTCGGCAGACTTCACTACTTTAGTGATGTCCATTAAGTGAGAGCACACGCCTCATACATGGACGTTGGCAATCATTCGCACGCCGTAGAAATCATCATGACTAAAAAACGAAACTGGAAACGTGGTTGGTTAAAGGTAGTTGGAATTGGAACAGTTGTTTTGATTTTGCTTGTGATTGGATTCTTTTGGATGATTAGACAAGCATTTGGCCCAACAGAACGGGTAGGAGAACTTGAACTTTCAAACGAACTATCTCTTCAATTTCAGGAAACTTTCTCTCGCATTACGTTCAGGGTAGAAAAAAAGCATCCCTAAAACAGACGAACAAAATTCTCGGTGGCTTACAAGAGATTGGTAAAGAATTCTCCGAATTGACACTTACTTGAATAGCAATTGTCCCAGTCCAACTGTGAGCCGCTGGTTTAATATAACCATAGTCAAGATTGAAAACAGATAAGATACTCTCTTTGAGTTCCACTCAATTTAGAATATTCCATAGGGGGCATACTAGATGAAACTCCTCATTTCCATCAAACGATTTATATTGCACGATTAATCATAAAGATATTTCATGAAGAAACTTCCTATCCATATCAAAATTATCCTTGGTCTTGTGCTCGGTGTACTCTATGCCTTTGCCTCTAGTGCCATGGGTTGGAACAAATTCACGATCAATTGGATTGATCCTTTCGGCACCATCTTCATCCGTTTACTAAAGTTCATTGCTGTGCCATTGGTTATGTTTTCCATCATCAGCGGAATTTCAGGATTGAGCAATGTGAGTCGATTGGGAAAAATGGGATTAAAAACCTTATCCCTATATATGCTAACCACTGTAATTGCAGTCGGCTTTGGTTTGCTATTGGTCAATACTGTCAAGCCAGGTGAGATGATTGATGACGATCAGCGAGTGAAGAACCGTATTTCGTACGAACTATGGGCAGATGAGAATGGAATTGAAGAAAAGGATGGCATCAGCTTTCTGACAGATCCAAAATATGCAGTTATCGTTCGAGAGGTTGCTAATGATTCTACACGGGTCATATCTAATGCCAACGTAGAAGGACACATATCTAATGCGAATAATGCCAAGGAAGCGGGTCCGCTTCAATTTATCGTAGAGATGGTTCCCGAAAATATTATTCTATCTATCTCTAATAATCGACTCATGCTTCAGGTAATCTTCTTTGCCATTTTCTTTGGTTTGACCATCGCACTCATTCCAAACGAAAAATCTAAAGCGGTTGTGGATTTCATTAACAGCATCAATGAGATATTTTTGAAAATGGTGGAAATGGTGATGAAAGTCGCTCCCTATTTTGTGTTTGCGCTATTGGCTGGTGTCATAGCCAAGATGGCGGATACTCCAGCGGAAGTCTTTGAAATTTTCAAAGGACTCGCATCTTATACGCTCACTCTTCTTGCGGGCTTACTTTTCTTAATTGTTATTTTCTATCCGTTGATTGTGGTGACTTTTGTGAAAGGACTCACCTACAAACAATTCTTAAGAAATATTAGCCCAGCGCAATTCCTTGCATTTTCAACAAGCTCTAGTGCTGCCACGCTACCAGTGACCATGGAATGTGTAGAGGACAACATGGGCGTGTCCAAAAATGTTGCCTCTTTCGTACTACCCATTGGAGCCACCGTAAACATGGACGGCACAAGTATGCTACAAGGTGTGGCAGTGGTATTCATGGCACAATTGCACATGATCGACCTCTCTATGACCCAACAATTGATCATCGTGTTTACTGCTACGCTAGCATCTATTGGAGCTGCTGCTGTACCCAGTGCGGGATTAATCATGATGATTATTGTGTTACAATCTGTTGGATTAAATCCAGCATGGATTGCCATTATTTTTCCAGTGGACAGAATTCTAGATATGTTCCGAACAGTTGTGAACGTAACCGGCGATGCTACGGTCTCCACTTTGGTGGCAAAATCAGAAGGAGAATTGGATATGGAAGTCGCGGCGAAAGGCTTGGACTAACACTTGTTAGTTTGAATTCTTCAAATTTGAAAAATCAAAGTGATTGGTCAAACTTGAGAATTTCAGATATAGCAGATATCAAAGCATTAGAGAAACATTTCAATGAAAAAACAACCCAGGATGTCCGCATTGGGCTAAAAGACTGGTTGCCGGATGCTTACCGAAACACTTATTCGTCAAATGTCTCAGCATGTCCATTCCGCATTTATTGGGATACTACCTGAGGCCAATTGGCTAACTCGCACCCACTCTCAGAAGATATAGTGGCGGCACTTGCTAAGGTTCAGGATGAGGGCGGTCATGGTCTCTATTTGTATAGCTCCACAGAAATTTGGGCATTGATAGAGCTGAGCTTAATGGTCTGTTTATTATCTTTCTTCCCAAAGGGTTTTCATCAATTCCCATATGCTTCTTCAGATTTCATCACATTATCTTGATGGTGTTTCAAAAATCTTTATCGTCAATAAAAATTGCCGAGAATTTTGATGCGAATTAATAAATAGAGATCCCCTAAATTTAAATAGTCATTATATCTTTTTCTTTGGAAATAATCATGGTGTCAAGCTCTGCCGTATGCTTGTCGGTAAGCTTTTGTACCTCCGCTTCAGCATCTTTCATTTGATCTTCTGAGATACCATCACCCTCCATTTTCTTTATTGAATCGTTCGTTTCCTTTCTCGCATTTCGAATACTGATCTTCCCGTTTTCGATTTCATGCTTCGCCTGACGAACGAGCAGTTCTCTTCGCTCCTCAGTAAGTGCCGGAATATTTATTCGGATCAGTTCTCCATCATTTTGTGGATTCAAACCAAGATCACTATTCATGATAGCTTTTTCAATCTCTGGGATAATAGTTTTTTCCCATGGCTTTATGGAAATCGTTCGAGCGTCGGGGGTAGTTATTGAAGCCACCTGACTTAATGGCGTCATATTCCCATAGTATTCCACCTGTACTCCTTCTAGCATTGCCGGCATGGCTTTTCCAGCTCGTATTTTTCCAAGAGCCGCTCGCGCATGTTGCACAGCTTGATCCATCATTTCATTTGCGCTCTCTAATAAAAATTCAATTTCTTCCATTTTAATCTAACTGATTAATGTTCCTAGCTCTTCACCATTTATGAGTTTATTAAGGTTCCCCTCTTTATTCATATCAAAAACTATGATGGGGAGCTCATTTTCCTGACAAAGAGTGAAGGCTGTTTTATCCATCACGTTAAGCCCTTTGTCCAACACTTCCTGAAAGGAAATAGTTGAATATTTTGTAGCATCCGGTTCTTTCTCCGGATCGGCTGAATACACGCCATCCACTCGAGTCCCTTTCAGCACCACATCCGCTTCTATTTCAATAGCTCGTAGACTGGCCGTTGAATCCGTAGTGAAGTACGGATTTCCGATTCCTGCACCGAAAATGACAATACGCTTTTTTTCCATGTGGCGCATGGCTCGTCTCCTTATAAACGGTTCACAAACCTGCTCCATATTAAGTCCAGCCATTAGCCTTGTATAAAGACCATGTTGCTCCAGTGTGCTTTGAAGAGCCATCGCATTCATGACTGTAGCGAGCATGCCCATATAATCACCTTGCACACGATCAATTCCCAAATCATTTGAATCAACACCACGAAAAATATTCCCCCCTCCAATTACTATTGCCAACTCAAGACCAGCATCGTGAACGGTCTTGATTTCACTAGCATATGTTTGAAGCCGATGCGAATCAATACCAAATTGTTTTTCACCCATAAGGGCCTCACCACTTAGCTTGAGAAGTACTCTTTTATATTTCATTTAGTTTGATAAGAAGGGTTGAAATCGAACAAATATAATTGAGGTGTAAGATTAATTAATCAAAACTTATAAGTGTCTCATTTTTTTCCACACTTTGGCCCTTTTCTATAGAAATCGGACCGACTTTACCGTCAGTCGGAGATTTGATCATGTTCTCCATTTTCATAGCTTCTAATATAAGCAGTGGATCACCCTTTTTTATTTCTTGGCCTTCATCCACTATGATCGACATTATCACACCGGGCATAGGAGCCTTTACCTCATTAATTGTAGATTCCTCGCTGTTGTCAATACCTAATCTCTCCAACATCAGGGCAATGTGATCTTTGACGCTCACTTCCACATCCTTACCATTAATGTTTAAGGTTATCTTATCGTCCTTCGTTTCGCCCACTAGAACTGTGCTCACGCTACCTTCGGTATAAATGAAGTAGCGATCGCCATTCTTTTCCAAGGTATAGGGTGAGGACTTCCCGTTAATACGAAATTCGGTTGAACTTTTCTCAATTTTAATGTCCCTGTCTTCAATCTTGATTTGATACTCCATGGCTTATTAATTCAAGTCAAAAATAAGTCTTGTTGAGCAATCTGTTTTAAGGTCAAATGGTTTTGATTTAAAGTTTGAATAAAAAGAAAAAGAATATACTTTTGCAATCCCTTTTTCAGGAGGTCTGAAAGAGGTACGTTCTTTTGACATTGCGGGAGGATACCAAAGTGGCCAACTGGGGCAGACTGTAACTCTGCTGACTTATGTCTTCGAAGGTTCGAATCCTTCTCCTCCCACAGAGAAATAAGCGGGTGTAGCTCAGTTGGTAGAGCGACAGCCTTCCAAGCTGTAGGTCGCCGGTTCGAACCTGGTCACCCGCTCTATTTTCTTTGGGTTGCATGTCGGAAGTTTTGAGTGTTGGATTTAGTGCAGAGTGTAGACTTGAAACAAAAGCCGACGTAGCTCAGGGGTAGAGCGTTTCCTTGGTAAGGAAGAGGTCGCGGGTTCAAATCCCGCCGTTGGCTCTAGAATGAATTGTATATTAAATTATTGACAGTAAAATAAATTTTTTGAATTAACTAAATAGGATTATCAAACATGGCTAAAGAAAATTTTGATCGTTCGAAACCGCATGTTAACATCGGAACAATCGGACACGTTGACCATGGCAAGACAACTTTAACTGCAGCCATTTCATCTGTGCTTGCAAGCAAAGGTCTTGCTGAGGCAAAAGACTTCTCTGCAATTGACAATGCACCAGAAGAAAAAGAACGAGGTATTACCATTAATACTTCACACATTGAATATGCAACTGATAAGCGCCACTATGCCCACGTAGACTGTCCAGGTCACGCAGATTATGTAAAGAACATGGTAACTGGAGCTGCCCAAATGGATGGAGCGATTATCGTGGTTGCTGCAACTGATGGGCCAATGCCACAAACTCGGGAACACATCTTGCTTTCACGTCAGGTAGGTGTGCCAGCGTTGGTTGTATTCATGAACAAAGTTGATTTAGTTGATGATGAAGAACTTCTAGAATTGGTTGAAATGGAAATCAGAGAATTGCTTTCTGCATACGATTTCCCTGGTGATGATATTCCGATTATTCAAGGTTCTGCACTCGGCGCATTGAATGGTGAAGCGAATTGGGTAGAGAAAGTTGTTGAACTTATGGAAGCCGTGGATAATTACATCCCTCTTCCCAAAAGAGATATTGACAAGGACTTCCTGATGCCAGTAGAGGATGTATTTTCTATTACTGGACGTGGAACTGTTGCTACAGGTAGAATAGAAAGAGGAGTGACCAATACAGGTGATTCTGTAGATATCATTGGTATGGGAGCTGAAGGCCTCAAGTCTACAATCACTGGAGTGGAGATGTTCCGAAAGATTTTGGATAGAGGTGAGGCTGGTGATAACGTTGGTCTTCTTTTAAGGGGTATTGAAAAAACTGATATCAAAAGAGGAATGATTATCTGTAAACCAGGTTCTGTGACTCCTCACCAGAAATTTAAAGCTGAGATATATGTTCTTTCAAAAGAAGAAGGTGGACGTCACACTCCATTCTTCAATAAGTACAGACCTCAGTTCTACGTGAGAACCACAGATGTTACTGGAGAGATCATGCTGCCCGATACTATCGAAATGGTAATGCCAGGGGATAACGTAACCATCGAGGTAAATTTGATCAATAAAATCGCCTTGGAAAAAGGTCTACGATTTGCGATCAGAGAAGGTGGGCGAACCGTGGGATCAGGTCAGGTGACTGAGATTCTTGATTAAGAAATATTAATCAAAGCCTTAGAATTTTTTCTAAGGCTTTTTTTGCTATCAATATTTAATAATCTAACTTTGCAGTCCTTTTGGGCTGCCTGGTTATTTACGGGTGTAGCTCAATTGGTAGAGTAGCGGTCTCCAAAACCGTTGGTTGGGGGTTCGAGTCCCTCCTCCCGTGCATTAAAAGCAGTTTTTGAGATGTCTAAAGTAGTTGGTTTTTTTAAAGATTCATACCAAGAATTGGTACATAAGGTCACTTGGCCTAAGTACGGTTCTTTGCAGAATAGTGCCATTTTGGTTCTAGTTGCATCTTTAATTTTTGCTTTATTAATTGGAGCCATCGACTATGTTCTTAGGAATGGTGTAGAGTTCTATTACGACGCATTTTAAGATGGAACACAAATGGTATGTAGTTCGAGCCGTGAGTGGACAGGAGAAAAAAGTAAAGGCCTATCTGGAAAATGAAATATCCAGATGTAAAATGGAAGAAGCAATACCACAAATATTGATTCCTTCAGAAAAAGTTTACGAGATGCGAAATGGGAAAAAACGTATCCGAGAAAGAAATTTTTTCCCGGGATATATGATGGTAAGCGCGGATTTGTCTAGTGGTGAAACCACACACCTTATTAATAGTATTCCAGGAGTGATTGGATTCTTGAGTGCGACAGGATCTACGACAAGCAAGGAGCCAATTCCATTAAGACAGGCGGAGGTGAATAGAATTTTGGGACGGGTTGATGAGACAGATGAAGATGATGTACAATTGGATTCACCATTTATTGTGGGAGAGACTGTTAAGGTAATGGATGGACCTTTTAGTGGGTTTACAGGAACAGTTGAGGAGGTCTTTGAAGATAGAAAGAAGCTTAACGTTGCAGTTAAAATATTTGGTAGGAATACTCCTGTTGAGTTGAACTACATACAGGTAGAAAAAGAAGATTAAAATGGCCAAAGAGATTACAGGTTCTTTGAAGTTACAAATACGAGGCGGAGCGGCAAATCCATCTCCTCCAGTCGGGCCGGCACTTGGTGCTAAAGGCTTGAATATCATGGAGTTTTGCAAACAATTCAATGCGAGAACCCAAGATAAACAAGGACAGCTGCTTCCGGCTGTTGTAACGATATATGCTGACAAGTCTTTTGACTTTGTAATTAAGACTCCTCCAGCTGCCGTATTGATCCTAGAAACGATCAAGTTGAAGAAGGGATCTTCAGAGCCAAATAGAGATAAAGTAGGATCAATTACTTGGGATCAAATCAAGACTATTGCTGAGACTAAGATGGTGGATTTGAATGCTTTCAAAATAGAGTCTGCGATGAAGCAGGTGGCGGGTACAGCCAGAAGCATGGGTGTTAAGGTAACAGGAACTGCCCCGAACTAGGGCTTAATATTTAGATACGATGGGCAAGTTGACAAAAAACAAAAAGAAAGCACAAGAGCGATACAACGCAGAAGAGATGTTTCCATTAAAGGAGGCGACTCAGATTGTGAAAGATATTACGTTCACAAAATTCGATTCATCTGTTGATTTAGATGTTCGTTTAGGAGTGGATCCTAAGAAAGCTGATCAGATGGTGAGAGGTGTTGTCTCCCTTCCACATGGAATAGGCAAAGATGTTAGGGTACTTGTACTTTGTACTCCGGACAAGGAAGCAGAAGCTAAAGAGGCAGGCGCAGATCATGTTGGTCTGGAAGAATATGTGAAGAAGATAGAAGGAGGATGGACAGACATTGATGTGATTATAACCATGCCGACAGTGATGGCCCAAGTGGGTAAGTTGGGACGAGCCTTAGGCCCGAGAGGTTTAATGCCGAATCCAAAGTCAGGAACAGTAACCATGGAGATTGGAAAAGCAGTGAAAGAGGTGAAGGCGGGTAAAATCGACTTTAAGGTTGACAAATTCGGAATCATTCATACGACCATTGGTAGATCATCCTTCTCGCATGAGAAATTGACTGACAATGCAACTGAAATGATACAACTAATTACGAAGCTTAAACCAGCTTCGGCAAAAGGGACATATATGAAATCAATCACCCTTTCAAGTACGATGAGCGGGGGAGTGAAGGTTGATCAATCAACAATTGCTGAACTATAAAGAGCCATGACTAGAGAAGAAAAAGCACAAGTGATTGCAGGTTTAACTGAGAAATTTCAAGCAAACAATCATTTCTACATTACTGATACATCAGGACTTACTGTTGAGGAGATCAATAAGTTTAGAGGGATGTGTTTTGATTCAGGTGTAGAATATAGAGTTGCAAAAAATACATTGATAAAGAAGGCATTAGATAATCTTGACACAGATTATAGCTCTCTTGAGGACGCGTTGAAAGGTGTATCTGGGATCATGTTCGTTGAAGAAAGCGGAAATGCTCCTGCCAAGATCATCAAGAAGTTTAAGGAGGAGGATTCTCAAGACAGACCCACGTTTAAGGCTGCTTCCATAGATACAGATATATTTATTGGTGAAGACCAACTAAGCATGCTCGTTGGCTTGAAATCTAAAAACGAGTTGATTGGGGAAATCATCACCTTATTACAATCACCAGCGAAGAATGTTATTTCCGCTCTACAAAGTGGACAAAATAACTTGGCAGGTATTGTGAAAACACTTTCAGAAAGACAATAAAAATTTAAACACGTAATTAACGATTGATATGGCGGATCTAAAAGAATTTGCGGAACAACTAGTTAACCTATCTGTCAAAGAGGTTAGCGAATTAGCTACTATCCTAAAGGATGTTCACGGGATTGAACCAGCAGCAGCGGCAGCACCAGTAATGGTAGCTGGCGGTGGCGGTGCAGAAGGTGGCGGTAAAGAAGAGAAATCTTCTTTCGACGTAGTACTTAAGCATGGTGGACAATCCAAGTTGGCAGTAGTAAAGTTGGTTAAGGAATTGACTGGACTAGGTCTTAAGGAAGCCAAGGAATTGGTCGACGGAGCACCTAAGCCAGTGAAAGAAGGGGTTGCGAAAGACGAAGCAGAAGCACTTAAGAAACAGCTTGAAGAAGCAGGTGCTGAAGTTGAGTTAGCGTAATCTTGACTCTGACATAAATTAAAACGGGCATTCAGGCCTGATCCCGAAGCATATCGGGATCAGGTCTTTTCCTGTTTGTACACTTTTATAGTGTGCGCTCTCATTTTTTTGAATCATTAACCCGAAGCAAGCTTTGGCTACTAAAACACAAGAGAGGATCAATTTTTCTTCAATAAAAAGAGTCCTCGACTACCCAGATTTTCTTGATGTACAGTTGAAATCTTTCCGAGACTTTTTCCAGTTGGATACTCCAGCTGAAAAAAGAGACAAGGAAGGTCTTTACAAAGTGTTCATGGAGAACTTCCCAATTTCTGATTCCCGGGACAATTTTGTTCTAGAGTTCATTGACTATACTGTTGATCCGTCTAAATATCAAGTGGAGGAATGTGTAGAGAGGGGGCTAACTCACTCAGTGCCTTTGAAGGCAAAACTTCGATTGCTTTGCAATGATGAGGAGAATGAAGATTTTCAAACAATTGAGCAAGAGGTATTCTTAGGAAACATACCTTACATGACCGAGCGAGGTTCTTTTGTGATCAATGGCGCAGAGCGTATCATCGTGTCACAGCTTCATAGGTCTCCAGGAGTCTTTTTTGCTCAGAGTAAGCACACCAATGGTACACTACTCTATAGTGCTCGAGTGATTCCTTTCAAAGGGTCTTGGATAGAATTTGCTACAGATGTAAATAATGTGATGTATGCGTACATCGACAGAAAAAAGAAGTTTCCAGTAACAACTCTGCTTCGATCAATTGGTTTTGGATCTGATAAAGATATTCTGGATTTGTTCGGGTTGTCTGAAGAAATTGAGGCGACCAAAAAAGCATTGAAACCCATCATTGGTAGAAGATTGGCGGCCAGGGTGCTTAGAACCTGGACGGAGGATTTCGTAGATGAGGATACAGGCGAGGTGGTTTCTATTGATAGAAATGAAGTCGTTCTTGAAAGAGATAGTATCATCACTGATGAAGACATTCAGACAATAATAGACTCGGGAACCAAGTCAATAATCTTGCACCGAAAGGATGTAAATATTGCGGAATATTCAATTATCTACAATACACTTCAGAAGGATAATTCTAATTCAGAGAAAGAGGCAGTAGAGCAGATATATCGTCAACTTAGAAATACAGATGCTCCTGATGTCCAAACTGCCAGAGATATAATCCAAAATCTTTTCTTTAGTGAGAAACGATACGATCTTGGTGAAGTAGGAAGATACCGAATTAACAAGAAGTTTGGTCTGGATACAGGATTCGACAAAAGAGTTCTAACAACAGAAGATATTATTCTAATTGTTAAGTACCTGATCGGACTTATCAATAGTAAGGCGGTGGTTGATGATATTGACCATTTAAGTAATAGAAGAGTTAGAACAGTTGGTGAGCAATTGTACTCTCAATTTGGAGTTGGCCTGGCCAGAATGGCAAGAACAATCAGGGAACGAATGAATGTTCGTGACAATGAGGATTTCAAGCCTGTTGATTTGATCAATGCCAGAACACTTTCTTCTGTTATCAACTCATTTTTTGGAACTAACCAACTATCACAGTTTATGGATCAAACAAATCCATTGGCTGAAGTAACTCATAAGAGACGTATGTCTGCACTAGGACCTGGAGGTCTTTCTAGAGAAAGAGCCGGATTTGAGGTTCGAGATGTCCACTATACACATTACGGTCGTCTTTGTACAATTGAGACTCCAGAGGGACCAAATATTGGGCTGATTTCATCTTTGTGTGTTCATGCTAAAGTGAACAGTATGGGATTTATTGAGACACCTTATAGAGAGGTAAACAAAGGTAAAGTGGACATGACAGGTAATGTTCATTATCTAACGGCAGAAGATGAGGACACCCACAATATTGCGCAGGCAAATGCACCTTTAAAGGACAATGGGAATTTCATAAACGACAAAGTGAAGGCTCGATTTGAGGGAGATTTCCCTGTAGTGGAGCCAAAAGAGCTGAAGTACATGGATGTTGCTCCTAACCAAATTGTGTCAGTTGCAGCGTCAATGATTCCATTCCTTGAGCATGATGATGCAAACAGAGCCTTGATGGGATCCAACATGCAGCGACAAGCTGTTCCTTTGTTGAGACCACAAGCTCCGATTGTAGGTACTGGACTAGAAGAACGAGTAGCACTTGATTCTCGCGTTTTGGTAAGAGCTGAAGGTGATGGGGAAATCGAGTATGTAGATGCTAAAAAAATAATAGTTAAATACAAGAGAACTAAGGAGCAAGAACTAGTAGCGTTTGAAGAAAGTAGCGTAACACACAAGTTGATAAAGTTCCAAAGAACCAATCAAGATACATGTGTCAACCTGAAGCCGATTGTTCGAAAAGGGCAAAAGGTAAAAAAAGGCGAAGCTTTGACCGATGGATTTGCGACTGAAAAAGGTGAATTGGCTCTTGGCAGAAACATGAATGTGGCTTTCATGCCATGGCAAGGTTATAATTTTGAAGATGCGATCGTTATTTCTGAGAAGGTCGTTAGAGAAGATATATTCACCTCTATCCACATTGACAAGTTCGAATTGGAAGTTAGGGATACGAAGCGTGGAGAAGAGGAGTTCACCTCGGAAATTCCTAATGTTAGCGAGGAGGCAGTTAAGAATCTCGATGAAAATGGTATAATCAGGATAGGTGCAGACGTAAAGGAAGGGGATATTATGATTGGTAAGATTACTCCCAAAGGAGAATCTGATCCTACCCCAGAAGAGAAACTTCTTAGAGCAATTTTTGGTGATAAAGCGGGGGATGTAAAGGACGCATCACTAAAGGCAAAAGCATCTTTAAAAGGTGTGGTAATTGACACGAAGCTTTTCACAAGGCTTAGAAAAGACAAAGAGCTTCGAGTCAGGACCAAGAAGGAAGTCGAGCTTCTCAAGAGCAGGTATGGTCAGGAGTTGAATGATGCCAGAGAGGTGATGATCGATAAGATGACGGCTCTACTAGAAGGCACAGTTTGCAAAGGCGTTAAACACAAGTTTGGTGACACAGTCATAGCTAAGGGGACGAAGTTTACAAAGAAAAATATTGAGGCCAATTTCTTCCCACTGAAGAACAAATACAGGGATGAGAGCAATTATAATGTTCCTGAAGAGGTCAATTTGATTTCTGATGTGAAAACCGAGACAATCACTGCTGATGAGAAAAGCAATGAATTGGTTTTAGAGTTGATTAAAAATTATATTAGTCACCGTAACGAGATTCAGGGAATTTTCAAGAGAGAAAGATTTACGTTCGAAGTGGGTGACGAGTTGATGGCTGGAATCGTACAAATGGCAAAAGTATATGTTGCCAAAAAACGCAAATTAAAGGTAGGGGATAAAATGGCTGGACGACATGGAAACAAAGGTGTTGTAGCACGTATTGTTCGAGAGGAGGACATGCCATTTATGGAAGACGGAACACCAGTGGATATTGTTTTAAATCCCCTTGGAGTACCATCAAGGATGAATATTGGACAGATATATGAAACTGTTCTAGGATGGGCTGGTCAGAAGCTTGGCCGAAAGTATGCTACTCCAATTTTTGATGGAGCTACTGAAGATCAAGTACAAGCTGAGCTAGCTGAAGCTGGACTCCCTCCATACGGGCGAACATATCTTTATGATGGTTTGACCGGAAAGAAATTTGATCAGCCTGTAACGGTTGGTATAATTTATATGATCAAGTTGGGTCACTTGGTGGATGACAAGATGCACGCTAGAAGTATCGGGCCTTATTCACTAATCACGCAACAGCCTCTTGGTGGTAAAGCACAATTTGGTGGTCAACGATTTGGTGAGATGGAAGTATGGGCGCTTGAAGCATTTGGTGCTGCCAATGTGCTACAAGAAATTCTGACAGTTAAATCAGATGATGTGATTGGAAGAGCGAAAGCCTATGAGGCAATTGTGAAAGGAGACAATATGGGTAAGCCGAATATTCCGGAATCCTTTAATGTCCTCGTTCACGAACTCAGAGGATTGGCACTTGAAATCACTTTGGACTAATTATTTTTTGACAATCCGTCCCAAACAGTCGGGACACTTTATACACCGATATGGCATTCAGACAAAGCAAAAAACTTTATAACGACTTCTCGAAAGTTACAATTAGCCTGGCGTCTCCAGAGTCTATTCTTGAGAGTTCTCATGGAGAGGTAACTCAACCTGAAACAATCAACTATAGAACTTATAAACCTGAAATGGGAGGCCTATTTTGTGAGCGCACCTTTGGTCCAGTAAAGGATTGGGAGTGCCATTGTGGGAAATATAAAAGAATCCGATATAAAGGAATTATTTGTGATAGGTGTGGAGTAGAAGTTACTGAAAAAAAGGTACGTCGTGAACGAATGGGACATATTGAGTTGGTAGTGCCAGTGGCTCATATTTGGTACTTTAGATCATTGCCAAACAAGATTGGTTACCTCCTCGGACTTGCAACAAAGAAGTTGGATCAGATTATTTATTACGAGAGATATGTAGTGATACAATCAGGTATCAAAGAAGAGGATGGGGTAAACAGATTGGATTTCCTAACAGAAGAAGAGTATTTGGATATTCTTGATAAGATGCCTAGGGAAAATCAGCTGTTGGATGATGATGACCCAAATAAATTTATAGCAAAAATGGGAGCTGAAGCATTAAAAACGCTTTTATCTCGCACCAAACTAGACGAACTTTCCTATCAGCTTCGGCATCAGGCAGCTACGGACACTTCTCAGCAGAGAAAGGCGGAAGCACTAAAACGTCTACGAGTTGTTGAAGCTTTCAGAGATGCAAAGACAAGAATTGAGAATAAGCCAGAATGGATGATCATAAAGATGGTGCCAGTGATTCCACCAGAATTACGGCCATTAGTGCCTCTAGATGGAGGACGTTTTGCTACTTCTGATCTAAACGACCTTTATCGAAGAGTAATTATCCGAAATAACAGATTGAAGAGATTGATCGATATAAAGGCACCCGAAGTTATTCTTCGAAACGAGAAACGAATGCTTCAGGAGGCAGTTGATTCATTGTTTGATAATTCAAGAAAAGTAAACGCCGTAAGATCAGACGGAAACAGAGCACTCAAATCTTTGAGCGATATGCTTAAAGGAAAGCAAGGCCGATTCCGTCAAAACTTGCTTGGAAAGAGGGTAGATTATTCTGGACGTTCTGTAATCGTCGTTGGGCCAGAGTTGAAAATGCATGAGTGTGGGCTTCCAAAGAATATGGCCGCCGAGCTTTTTAAGCCTTTCGTTATTAGAAAATTAATTGAACGAGGAATCGTCAAGACCGTAAAATCCGCAAAAAAGATAGTTGATCGAAAAGATCCAATCGTGTGGGATGTACTTGAGAATGTAATCAAAGGTCACCCTGTAATGTTGAATAGAGCTCCGACTCTTCACAGACTGGGAATCCAGGCATTCCAACCTAAACTTATAGAAGGTAAGGCCATTCAGCTTCATCCACTTGTTTGTACTGCTTTTAATGCTGACTTTGACGGTGACCAAATGGCTGTTCACGTACCTCTGGGTCATGAAGCCATTTTAGAGGCTTCTTTGTTGATGCTGGCATCTCACAACATTTTGAATCCTGCCAATGGAGCCCCTATTGCTGTTCCATCTCAAGACATGGTTTTGGGACTTTACTATTTAACAAAAGGTAGAAACGGCACTAAGAATGATCCTGTTGTTGGTGAGGGAATGACTTTCTATAGCGAGGAAGAAGTGGTGATAGCCATTAATGAGGAGCGACTTTCTAAGCATGCGAATATTAAAGTTCGAACCAAAGTTAGAAATAAGGAAGGTGAGCTTGAAACTAAAATTGTAGAAACAGTTGCAGGTCGAGTTCTTTTCAATCTTCACATACCAGAAGAAGTAGGTTACGTTGATGAACTTTTAACTAAAAAGAAACTTCAAGGAATAATTTCAGGTGTATTTAAAATTGTAGGAATGGCGCGTACTGCCCATTTCCTTGATGATATTAAAACACTCGGATTCCAGACTGCTTATAAAGGGGGTCTCTCAATGGGACTTGATAATATTCAAATTCCTGAAGAAAAAGAGAAGTTAGTTGCAGCGGCTAAGAAGGAGGTTAACGGAGTTTGGGATAATTACCTAATGGGACTTATCACTGATAACGAGAGATACAATCAGGTGATTGACATTTGGACAAGAACCAATACACAGCTGACAAATACTCTTATGCAGCAGTTAGAAGAGGATGATCAGGGATTCAACTCTATCTATATGATGATGCACTCAGGAGCGAGAGGTTCGAGAGAGCAGATTCGTCAGCTCGGAGGAATGAGAGGCTTAATGGCAAAGCCGCAAAAAAACCTTCAAGGATCAGTTGGAGAAATTATTGAAAACCCAATTCTTTCAAACTTTAAAGAGGGTCTTGACGTATTGGAATACTTTATTTCTACGCACGGTGCGAGAAAGGGACTTGCAGACACGGCATTGAAGACAGCCGACGCTGGTTACCTAACGCGACGACTTGTTGATGTTGCACAGGACGTAGTTGTCAATGAAGATGATTGCGGAACCTTGAGAGGTCAAGTAGTTTCTGCACTTATGGATAATGATGAAATCGTTGAGCCACTTTCAGAAAGAATCCTTGGACGCGTTTCAGTACATGATATTTACGATCCACTTAACGAAGAATTGATGATTGAATCTGGAGCAGAGTTTTCAGAAGAGATTGCTAACATAATAGACAGTTCTCCTATTGAGGCGGTTGAAATAAGATCTGTATTGACCTGTGAAACTAAGCAAGGAGTCTGTGTTAAATGCTACGGAAGAAATTTAGCCACAGGAAGCATGACGCATATTGGGGATGCAGTTGGAGTTGTTGCAGCTCAGTCTATTGGAGAGCCAGGAACGCAGCTTACTTTAAGAACCTTCCACGTTGGAGGAACTGCATCGAATATTGCGGTTGAGGCGAGTCTAGCTGCTAAGTTCGACGGTGTGCTTGAGTTTGACGAATTAAGAACTGTGAAAACTACCGATGACAATGGGAAAAAGATTGAGTTGGTCATGGGAAGGTCTGGAGAAGTGAAAATTCTTGATGCCAAAAAGGAAAAAGTCCTAATCAGCAATCACGTTCCTTATGGAGCCATATTGAAAGTGAAGGAAGGCCAGAAAATCAAGAAGGATGATGAAATATGTAGTTGGGATCCGTATAATGCGGTTATCATGGCTGAATACGATGGTAAGGCTGAATTTGAATCTATCATTGAAGGAATTACTTATAAAGAAGAGTCGGATGAGCAGACGGGCCATAGAGAGAAGGTAATCATCGATACAAAAGATAAAACCAAGAATCCAGCAATTCATATAATCGGAAAGGATGAAGAAAAGGGATACAACATCCCTGTAGGAGCTCACTTAGCAATAGAAGAGGGGGATAAAATCAAGTCTGGACAAGTGCTTGTCAAGATTCCAAGAAAAACCGGTAAATCAAGAGATATTACTGGAGGTCTTCCAAGGGTAACTGAGCTATTCGAAGCACGTAATCCTTCGAATCCAGCAGTGGTTAGTGAAATTGATGGGGTGGTGACCTACGGTGGAATTAAAAGAGGTAATCGAGAGATTTTCATTGAGTCAAAAGACAAAGTGAAGAAAAGATACTTAGTTTCTCTTTCAAAGCACATTCTTGTTCAGGACAATGATTTTGTTAGAGCAGGAGATGCACTTTCTGATGGAGCCACGACTCCAGCAGATATCCTATCTATAAAAGGACCAACTGCGGTTCAAGAATATTTAGTAAACGAAATTCAGGAGGTTTATCGACTTCAAGGAGTTAAGATTAATGATAAGCACATTGAGACAATTGTTCGTCAAATGATGCAGAAAGTAGTCATACTTGATGCCGGTGATACAAATTTCTTAACCACTCAACTAGTTGATCGATTTGTTTTTATGGAAGAGAATGATAATATATTAGATAAAAAGGTGATCATAGATCAGGGAGATTCGGAAACTTTGAAAGCTGGTCAAATTATAACAAGTAGAGAGGTACGTGACGCCAATTCAAGTTTAAGGAGAAAGGACAAGAAAGTAGTGGCAGTTAGAAGTGCGGAAGCAGCTGTGTCCAGACCAACTTTGCAGGGGATTACCCAAGCGTCTCTTGGAACTGAAAGCTTCATATCAGCTGCGTCATTTCAGGAAACCACAAAAGTTCTCAGTGTGGCAGCAATTAATGGTAAGTCAGATAGCTTGATCGGACTGAAAGAAAATGTAATCGTCGGGCACCTGATTCCTGCAGGAACTGGAGTCAGAAAGCCGCTAGATTACATTGTTAATAACAAAGAAGAGCTTGAGAAATTAACTGCCGCAAGAGAGGAATATGCAGCTAAAGCTGAAGAAGCTGCTGCAGATACCGAAGCAGTAAAATCATAATTAAATAGATCATGGCAAAGCAAGAGAAAGAAGATAAAAAGCAAGGGAATCAGATTAACATAGAACTCTCAGAAGAGACAGCTGAGGGCGTTTATGCTAATCTCGCCATGATTGCGCACTCAAGTAGTGAATTTGTAATTGACTTCATTCGATTGATGCCTGGAGTACCAAAAGCGAAGGTTAAATCCAGAGTGGTAATAACACCTGAACATGCTAAGCGGTTGCTCACTGCGCTTCAGGAAAACATCGACAAATTCGAAAGTACTTTTGGTGGTATCAAACAAGTCGAAGAAGCACCAAAATTCCCAATGAATTTTGGTGGTACAATCGGGGAAGCATAAGATGTTCTTTTTTGTGGGAAAGAATATTGTGATATGAAATCAATATTTCTATCTTTGCGTTCCGAAAAAATAACGGTGGTGAGAAATTAGAAAAGAATGCCAACTATACAACAATTAGTAAGGAAGGGTAGAAAAAAATTGACATCTAAGTCAAATTCCCCTGCATTGGACTCTTGTCCTCAGAGACGTGGCGTGTGTACCCGTGTATATACGACTACTCCAAAGAAGCCTAACTCTGCGATGAGAAAGGTTGCTAGGGTGAGATTAACGAATGGTAAGGAAGTAAATGCTTATATACCAGGTGAAGGTCACAATCTTCAAGAACACTCTATTGTCTTGATTAGAGGAGGTAGAGTGAAGGATCTCCCAGGGGTGAGATATCACATCATTAGAGGAGCACTTGATACTGCCGGAGTGAGTGGTCGAACACAACGACGATCTAAGTATGGAGCCAAACGACCAAAAAAATAAGTCTAGAAATGAGAAAAGCTAAACCTAAGAAAAGATATATTCTTCCTGATCCAATTTATCAGGACACGCTGGTGACCAAGTTCGTCAACAACTTGATGATGAGAGGGAAAAAGAGTCTCGCATACTCCATTTTTTACGATGCAATTAAAATTGTAGAAGAGAAAACGGGTGAGAATGGTGTGGATACTTGGAAATCTGCTCTTAGCAATGTGAGCCCTGGAGTTGAGGTTAAGAGTAGAAGAGTGGGAGGCGCTACTTTTCAAGTACCTATAGAAGTGCGACCAGAACGAAAGGTTTCTTTGGGAATAAAATGGCTCATCAAATATGCTAGATTAAGAGGTGAAAAGACAATGACGGAGCGTTTAGCTGCAGAAATCGTTGCTGCTTCAAAAGGTGAAGGTGCTTCAATCAAGAAGAAAGACGACATGCACCGAATGGCTGAAGCCAACAAAGCATTTTCTCACTTTAGATTCTAATACATAAGACCGAAATGGCAAGAGATTTAAGGCTCACTAGAAACATCGGTATCGCTGCGCACATTGACGCAGGTAAGACCACAACTACTGAGCGAATACTTTATTATACTGGAGTAAGTCACAAAATTGGCGAGGTACATGATGGTGCAGCCACAATGGACTGGATGGAGCAAGAGCAGGAGCGTGGGATCACGATCACTTCAGCTGCGACAACAGTTTTCTGGCCTTACAAAGGAGAAGAATATCACATCAACATTATTGACACCCCGGGTCACGTGGATTTTACCGTTGAGGTAAACAGATCCCTGCGTGTGCTGGATGGTCTGGTTTTCTTGTTTAGTGCAGTTGATGGTGTTGAACCTCAGTCGGAGACTAACTGGAGACTTGCTGACAATTATAATGTAGCAAGAATTGGATTCGTCAATAAGATGGATCGTGCGGGAGCCGATTTCCTAATGGTTTGTAATCAAGTTGTGGAAATGCTTGGTACCAAGTCTGTCCCTCTTCAGCTTCCGATTGGTGCCGAAGAAACATTCAAAGGGGTGGTTGATCTGGTTGAGAATAAAGCAATCGTATGGAACGAGGATGACATGGGAATGTCCTTCGAAGAGGTTGAAATCCCTGCTGACATGGTTGATGAGGTTGTTGAATACAGAGGGAAACTTGTTGAAGCGGTAGCGGATTATGATGATGGACTTTTGGAAAAATATTTCGAAGATCCTGATTCAATCACAAAAGATGAAATCTTGAAAGCGCTAAGAGCAGCGACTGTTGATATGGCATTCGTACCAATGGTTTGTGGTTCAGCTTTCAAAAACAAAGGCGTTCAAGCAATGCTTGATTATGTGATGGAACTGTTGCCATCACCGCTGGATAGAGATAGCATTGTAGGTACTGATCCTGATACAGAGTTAGAGGTTGAAAGAAAGCCTGAAGCATCAGAGCCGTTTGCAGCTTTAGCATTTAAAATTGCAACTGATCCATTCGTTGGAAGACTTTGCTTCGTACGCTCATACTCTGGCTTGCTGGAGTCAGGGTCGTATGTTTTTAATACGCGCACAAGCAAAAAAGAGAGGATTTCCAGAATCTTCCAAATGCACGCCAACAAACAAAATCAAATTGACCAATTGCATTGTGGAGACATTGCCGCAGTTGTGGGGTTCAAAGACATTAAGACAGGCGATACGCTTTGTGATGAAAAGAACAAATTGGTTCTTGAATCAATGGACTTTCCTGATCCGGTTATTGGATACGCGATTGAGCCTAAAACCCAGGCAGATGCTGATAAATTGGGAGTAGCCATTGGAAAATTGACAGAGGAAGATCCAACTCTTACGGTCGAGTCAAATCATGAAACAGGTCAGACTATTCTTAGAGGAATGGGTGAGCTACATCTAGACATTATTATAGAGCGACTGAAGCGAGAGTTCAAAGTGGAGATCAATCAAGGTGCCCCAGAGGTGGCCTACAAAGAAGCGTTGAACTCTAGCATCGAACACAAGGAAGTTTACAAGAAGCAATCAGGAGGTAGAGGTAAGTTCGCCGATATCGTTTTTGAAATTGGTGTGAAGGATGAGGATTATGAGAAGGATGGGTTACAATTTGTAAATGAAATCGTGGGTGGGGTAATTCCTAAAGAATTTATCCCTGCAATCCAGAAAGGATTTACAATGGCGATGGCCAATGGTCCTCTTGCCGGTTTCCCAATTGATAGCATGAAAGTTCGATTGTATCATGGATCTTTTCATGATGTGGATTCAGATGCGCTTTCTTTTGAACTGGCTGCACGCGTAGGTTTTAGAAATGCTGCTGCCAAATGTAAACCTGTAATTCTCGAGCCAATCATGTCTGTTGATGTGGTAACACCTGATGAGTATACCGGATCAATTACTGGAGACCTCAACCGACGTAGAGGTATCATGAAAGGAATGGACACAAGAGGGAATTCTCAGGTAATAAAAGCAGACGTGGCTTTGTCTGAATTATTTGGATATATCACTGACCTTAGAACGATGAGTTCAGGTCGAGCGACAGCTAATCTTACATTTTCTCATTATGCTGAAGTACCACGCGGTATTGCAGAGGAAGTGATCAAGAAAGAAAAAGGGGAAACCGTTTAATCGTACCACCATGAACCAAAAAATTAGAATTAAACTAAAGTCTTACGATCACAACTTAGTAGACAAGTCTTCTGAGAAAATCGTAAGAGCTGTAAAGACGACTGGTGCTGTAGTGAGCGGACCTATTCCTCTTCCTACAGTAAAAGAAAAATTCACTGTACTCAAATCACCACACGTGATGAAAAAGGCGCGTGAGCAATTTCAGCTGTGTACGTACAAAAGATTAGTGGATATCTACTCGAGCAGCCCAAAGACAGTGGATGCTTTGATGAAGCTTGAATTGCCAAGTGGAGTTGATGTTGAAATCAAGGTTTAAAGAATAGACTGACAATATTTAAGGGACCATCCCGAGTATTCGGGATGGTTCTTTTTTTGTCTCGAAAAATTTAGAATCAATTCTTTTGATCGGAATTTGGAATTGCTATCTTTGCAATCCTTTTCGGAAAAAGCGTTCTGATTGGGTGGTTATTAGTAAATAATTGAAGAAAAAATGCCTGGTATTATAGGAAGGAAAATCGGTATGACAAGCGTCTTCACAGAGGAGGGTAAAAATATACCCTGTACGCTCGTAGAGGCTGGTCCTTGTGTAATTACTCAAGTAAAGAATCCCGAAACGGATGGGTACAAAGCTGTGCAAATGGCATTTGGTGAGAGAAAGGAAAAGAATACCCCAAAAGCATTGAAAAATCACTTTGCAAAAGCTAAGTCTGGCTCAATGCAGAAGGTGGTGGAGTTCAGAGACTTCCGTAAAGAATTTGAAGACAAAGTTCAGTTAGGAAATACTATTAAAGTAGAGGATATTTTTGCTGAAAACGACTTCCTTGATGCCGTTGGAACATCTAAAGGAAAGGGATTTCAAGGTGTTGTGAAGAGACACAATTTCGCAGGAGTCGGACAAGCAACACACGGTCAGCACAATCGACTCAGAGCTCCCGGTTCTATTGGAGGTGCATCTACTCCTTCTCGAGTTTTCAAAGGCATGAGAATGGCAGGTAGAATGGGAAATGATCGCATAAAAGTTCTGAACCTTAAAGTGATGAAAATATATCCAGAGAAGAACTTGATCCTTGTATCAGGATCCATTCCAGGCGCAAAAAATTCCTTCGTAATTCTAGAGAAATAAAACATGAAATTGGAGGTACTAAATATCAAAGGCGAATCCACTGGCAGAGAAGTTTCTCTTGACAAGTCTGTGTTCGGTATTGAGCCGAATGAGCACGTGGTATACTTAGCTGTAAAGCAATACTTAGCCAATCAGCGACAAGGGACTCATAAGACAAAGGGACGTGCCGACGTGTCTGGCTCAACAAGAAAAATTAAGAAGCAAAAAGGAACAGGTACTGCGCGAGCAGGTAGCATTAAGTCGCCAGTTCTTAGAGGGGGAGGAACCATCTTCGGTCCAGAACCAAGAGACCACAGCTTCAAATTGAATAAGAAAGTAAAACGATTGGCAGGCAAGTCAGTATTGTCGGCAAAAGCAAAAGATAAAGCGATCAAGGTGGTGGAAGATTTCCAGTTGGACACACCAGGAACGAAGGGTTTCATTGAAATCTTAACGGGACTTTCAGTATCTGACAAGAAGTCAATATTTATTACAGGCGAGAACAACGACAATGTGTATCGATCTTCTCGAAATATCAAGAACACAAGGGTTACAACTGCCGATGATGTGCATATGTATGAATTAATGCACGCAGATGAAGTGATTCTTTGTGAAGGAGCAGTTGAGAAACTTCAAAATAGATTAAGCTGATGGGTGTATTGATTAAACCTTTGGTAACTGAAAAAGTATCTGCCATGAACGAACATGGCAAGTATGGTTTCGTCGTAGAGAAATCTGCCAACAAGGTGGAGATCAGAAAAGAAGTCGAGAAAACATACGGAGTAACCGTCGAGTCAGTGAATACTATGCTTCAGCCGGGTAAGAAAAAGAGCCGATACACTAAATCGGGTATGATTGAAGGAAGTACACCTTCTTATAAGAAAGCCGTTGTGCAAGTAGCCGAGGGTGATATAATTGATTTTTACAGCGGTATATAATTTCAGAGATGGCAGTAAAAAAACTTAGACCAATTACACCAGGCCAGCGATTCAGAGTTGCCCCAGTATTCGATAAGATTACCAAAGATACACCTGAGAAATCCCTGACTAAGTCCATTCAGCGAAATGGAGGACGAAACAACCAAGGTCGAATGACTGTCAGAAATGTGGGCGGTGGTCACAAGAAAAAATATAGAGAAATTGACTTCAAGCGCGAGAAATTAAATATCCCGGCTACAGTAAAGTCAATTGAATATGATCCTAACCGAACGGCACGAATAGCCCTTCTTTATTATGCAGATGGAGAGAAGCGATACATCGTTGCTCCAGCGGACTTGGAAGTAGGTACTGTGATCCAATCAGGAAGTGGTATTCCTCCAGAAGTTGGGAACTGCATTCCTTTAGGAGAAATTCCTTTGGGTACGATTGTACATAACATTGAATTGAAACCAGGTAAAGGAGGAGCAATGGCACGAAGTGCAGGATCATATGCTCAGTTAATGGCCCGCGAGGGGAAATACGCAACACTTAAACTTCCTTCTGGAGAAACCAGAATGGTTCTTATCACCTGCATGGCCACAATTGGAACTGTTTCCAACGGCGACCACATGAACGTTCGATTGGGTAAAGCTGGTCGTAACAGATGGAAGGGCAGAAGACCAAGAGTAAGAGGTGTAGCCATGAACCCAGTAGATCATCCAATGGGCGGAGGAGAAGGTAAGTCATCTGGAGGTCATCCAAGATCTCGAAATGGAGTTTTGGCAAAAGGCAAGAAGACCAGGAGACCAAATAAGTATTCGGACAAACTGATTGTAAAAAGGAGTAAATAATGTCAAGATCATTAAAAAAAGGACCTTACATTGATTTTAGACTTGAGAAGAAGGTTGAAGCCCTTTCTGAGTCTGGGAAAAAGACTGTTATCAAAACATGGTCAAGGAGATCAATGATATCTCCAGATTTTGTTGGACAAACTTTCGCAGTTCACAATGGCAACAAATTTATTCCTGTATATGTGACTGAAAATATGGTTGGGCACAAGCTCGGTGAATTTGCTCCTACTAGAAATTTCAGAGGACACATAGCAAAAAAAGATAAAGGAAGAAGATAAGGCAATGGAGACTCCACAGAAACTAAAAAAATCAGTCAAAATTCGTCTCGCTAAAGAGAAGGCGGCTGAATATAAGGAAGCCAATAAAGGACAACTTGGAGCTGTGAAAGCTTCACTTAGAAATATCCCAACAGCTCCTCGAAAGATGCGATTGGTTGCCGACATGATCAGAGGAGAGAGAGTTAATATCGCTTTGAATATTCTTCGATTTGATAATCACCATGCTTCTAGAGATTTAGAGAAGTTGTTGATGACATCCATCTCAGATTGGCAGTTGATGAATGAAGATGTGAAGATTGAAGAAGCTGATTTATATATAAAGGAAATTTATGTGGACAGTGGGAAAATGTTGAAGAGACTTCAGCCTGCTCCTCAAGGTCGTGCACACAGAATAAGAAAAAGATCAAATCACGTAACCATAGTCATCGACGATATGCAGGATGGTGAGGCCAATGATTCAACCGAAAAAGAAACTAAGGAATAATGGGACAGAAGATTAACCCAGTAAGTTTTAGACTAGGAATCGTTAAAGGATGGGATTCTAGTTGGTTTGGAGGGAAGGACTTCTCTGATAAAATCGTAGAAGATGATCGAATCAGAAAGTACGTCGTTGCTAGAATGCCAAAAGGGGGGATTTCGAAGGTAGTAATTGAGCGGACCCTTAAAAGAATCACATTAACTATTCATACGGCTAGACCTGGTGTAGTTATAGGAAAGGGAGGATCTGAGGTTGATAAGATCAAAGAGGAGTTGAAGAAAATCACAGGTAAGGATCTTCAGATTAATATTTTTGAGATTAAAAGGCCTGAGCTAGACGCTAAGTTAGTAGGGGAGTCAATCGCTCAGCAGTTGAAGGCAAGAATTTCTTTCCGACGAGCAATGAAGCAAGCTATCGCGTCATCTATGCGAGTAGGTGCTGAAGGAATAAAAATAAAATGCTCAGGAAGATTAGGTGGAGCTGAAATGGCTAGAACAGAGCAGTACAAAGAAGGAAGAATTCCTTTGCATACATTGAGAGCAGATATTGACTATGCGCTTTCTGAGGCTCAAACTGTATATGGCAAAATCGGCATCAAGGTGTGGATATTCAAAGGAGAGGTTTTTGGAAAGAGAGACTTGTCACCCAATGTGGGCATGAGTAGCAACGCTCCAGGAGGTGGAAACAGAAGAGGTGGAGGCAACAGTGGGCCAAGAAGAAGAAAAAGGTAATCTAACGAACTAGAATTTTAGGAAATGTTACAACCTAAGCGAACGAAATTTAGAAAAATGCAAAAAGGCCGAGTTAAAGGCCTTGCAGGTAGAGGACACAGATTGTCTTTTGGCAGCTTTGGAATCAAAGCACTTGAGCCAGGATGGTTGACTGCTCGTCAGATTGAAGCGGCTCGTATTGCTATGACACGTGCAATGAAGAGAGAAGGTCAGGTTTGGATTCGAGTATTTCCAGATAAGCCAATCACAAAGAAGCCTGCTGAAGTTCGAATGGGTAAAGGAAAAGGAGCTCCTGAATATTGGGT
>JAAEPI010001395.1 GCA_024232835.1 Cytophagales bacterium | reverse complement strand
GAGTTCGTATATGGGATGAATGGGCTGATGAAAATGGGGATTTAGGGCCAGTTTATGGTGTGCAATGGCGTAGTTGGCCAACACCTTCTGGTGAAAAAATCGATCAGATATCAAAAGTGATTGAGGATATTAAAAATAATCCCAACTCAAGAAGGCACATCGTTAGCGCCTGGAATGTCTCTGATATTCCAAACATGGCCTTGCCTCCATGCCACACACTTTTCCAATTTTATGTTGCTGACGGAAAGCTTTCATGCCAACTATATCAGCGAAGTGCTGATGTATTTTTAGGAGTTCCATTTAACATAGCATCCTATGCGCTTCTTACTATGATGGTGGCTCAGGTGTGCAACCTTTTGCCTGGAGATTTCATCTCAACTTTTGGAGACACACATTTATATTCCAATCATATGGATCAAACTCAATTGCAATTGACTCGTGAGCCACGACCTTTGCCTACGCTAAAAATAAACCCTTCTGTGAAGAATATTTTTGATTTCAAATTCGAGGATTTCGAATTGCTCAATTATGATCCACATCCGCACATCAAAGGTTTAGTTGCAGTTTGATTCCTTGATATAGACTATGGCAGAACCAAGCAGCATCTTTGATATGATCGGTCCAGTGATGATTGGCCCGTCGAGTTCACATACTGGAGGAGTAGTGCGAATAGGACGAGTTGCAAATAGAATTTTAGGAGGAATTCCAAATCAGGCAACCATAACCTTCTATAATTCGTTTGCTCGCACGTATGAAGGACATGGGAGCAACCGAGCGATCTTGGCAGGACTAATGAATTTCAAACCAGATGATGAGCGTATTAAGGATGCGCTCAACATTGCAAAGGATGCGGGCATGAAGTACAACTTCAAATCTGTTGGGAGTGCATCCACTTTTCATCCAAATACCGTGAGAGTGGAACTGAAAAAAGGAGATGAGCTGACAGAGATGCTTGGCGAAAGCAGAGGAGGAGGCGTAATTCGAATAAAGGAGGTGGATGGCTTTGATGCCAACTTCACTGCTAGTTCGCATACCCTGATCTTTGAAGCTGATGATGTACCTGGTAGCGTTTCGTTCATTTCGGATGTACTTTCTCGGGATGATTGTAACATTGCCACGATGACCGTGTCAAGAGAGGAGAAGGCTGGTAAAGCATGTTTGATTTTGGAAATGGACACAGGCCCAAAGGACTTGACTGTTCGATATTTGAGTAACCTAAATTGGGTTCGTAAAGTCATAAGCATGCCGAATATGGATTAAGCAAAAACCAAAAACTAATAATATAAAGGATATGAGATTAACACTACTACTATTTCTTACGGTTACAAGTATGGCCGTTTGTTCGCAAGAACCACGCGTAATGACTCTCCAAGAATGTGTTGATTTGGCCACCGAAAACAACCTCAACGTACAACGAAGCAGGCTAGACCTGGAGACGGCAGAGACGAATCTAAAAGAGACGGAATTACAGAAGTATCCAGACGCAAATGCTGGAGGTAGCTTTGGTTATTCGTGGGGTAGGTCTATAGACCCGACTAGTAACCAGTTTATCACCCAACGAATAAACTCGACCAACCTGAACGCCAGCTCTGGCCTTAACCTGTACAGTGGATTTCAATTAAAGAACAGCATTAATCAGAATAAAAGAAATTTGGAGGCTGCTGGATTCGATGTAGAGAAGGCAACTAATGATGTGCAACTGGACATTGTTACTTTTTACTTAAATGTTATTTTTAACAAGGAGCTACTTGAAAACGCTCGTTTTCAATTGCAGTCAAGTCAGAATCAATTGGAAAGAACCAAAATTCTAGTTGAGGCAGGTTCACTTCCCAGATCGAATGAATTAGAATTGATATCTCAAGTGGCCACAGGTGATGTGAATCTTATAACAGCCGAAAACAATTTGACGCTAGCCTATCTCACACTTAAGCAAGCAATGCTTCTTCCAGTTTCCGACAATATTGATGTGATAGTACCGGACGCACAGGTGGAGGAATTGGATCTATCCATTACTCCAGAGACTGTTTTCGGCCGTGCAGAACAAACACTCCCAGAAATTAAGGCAGCTGATCAGCGTGTTCAAAGTGCTGAGTTCGGATATGAAGTTTCGAAGGGAGGGCTTTATCCATCGCTTTCGTTGAGAGCTGGCCTAAGTACCAATTACTCAGATGCCGTAAAATCTTTTGATCCTTCTGGTGATGGTTCAGATTATACATTGCCAGAACAATTCGGAGATAATATCAGTCGGTTTCTTTCACTCAACCTGACCATACCGATATTTAATGGATTAAGTCAGCGCTCAACGATTCAACGATCAAAGATATCGATGCAGCAAGCTTCTATTGGAGCACTTGAGCAGCGAAATTTTTTAAGACAGATTATAGAATCAGCCTATACCGATGCTGGTGCGTCTTCCAAAACTTTTGCAGCTTCCACTAGACAGGTTGAAACCTTAGAAGAAACATTCCGATCTATCGAAAATCAATATAACTTAGGGGCTTCAAATTTCACGGATTATCAGGTAGCAAGTAATAATTTGTTTCAAGCTAAATCTGATCAAACTCGTGCGAAATTTGATTTTATATTTAAGAAAAAATTACTGGATTTTTATCAGGGTAAACCAATTTTCTAATCACTCCTTAGGATGGCCAAAAAGAAGAAGTCAAACCGATTACTTTATATTGTTCTTGGCGTTGTTATTATCGTCATTGTATTGGCCGTAATAAAGGGCTCTTCAGGTGGTGATGGATCCACAGAGGTGGAAATCGCCAAAGCAATTAAGGCAACTATTGTTGAAAAAGTTAGTGCCTCTGGGGCAGTCCAACCTGTTGTTGAAGTTAAAATTAGCCCTGAAGTACCAGGTGAAATTATTGAACTGAATATTGAGGAAGGGGATTCGGTAAACAGAGGAGACTTTCTGCTGAAAATTCGCCCAGACAATTTTATATCGGCCAGAGATCGTGCTGTGGCTAATTACAATCAGCAAAGAGCAAATCTTAAGAGCGCAGAATCGAGTTTTTCTAGAGCAAAGGCTAGTTTCATTAGGGCAGAGCAAGACTGGAAAAGACAGCAGGAATTATATTCTAAGAAAGTCATCTCCGTAGCTGATTTTGAAACTGCCAAAGCGAATTTTGAAATTGCTAACCAGGATCAAAAAGCTGCCGAGCAATCGGTGGACGCGGCAGGATATATTCTTGTCAGTGCCAATGCATCCGTAACGGAGGCAAATGAAAACTTGCGGCTCACCAAAATTACCTCACCGATGAATGGTATCGTATCAAAGCTAGCTGTTGAAAAAGGAGAAACTGTAGTTGGGACATCACAAATGCAAGGAACAGAAATGCTTCGTATTGCCGACCTGTCTAAGATGGAAGTACGAGTCGATGTAAATGAAAATGATATTATCCGTATCAATGTGGGAGATAAAGTAGAAATAGATGTTGATTCTTATTCTCACTTGGATAAAACTTTTGAAGGAGTGGTGACACAAATTGCCAATTCTGCGAACGATAAAATATCTGCAGATGCAGTAACCGAATTTGAAGTCCGGATTCTTGTCCTTAATTCTTCATACCAAGACCTGGTTAAGGAGGGAACAAAATATCCTTTTCGACCGGGAATGACAGCAAGTGTGGATATAATCACGGAATCAAAGGAAGGCATTCTAACGGTTCCATTGGCATCTGTAACGACGAGAGTTCCTGAGTCAGAGGAAGACGATGAGGAAGCGGGCGACAAGGATTCAGATGATGAAGCTGAAGAAGTGGTATTTATACTGAAAGAGGGAGTCGCAGTACAAACAAAAGTCAAAACGGGAATTAGTGATTTTGAAAATATTGAAATTATAAACGGTTTGCGGGAAGGAACTGAGGTTATATCTGGTCCGTTCATAGAGGTGTCCAAGCGACTAGAAGATGGAGATAAAGTTGAGCCAGAAAAGAAGGAAAAAAAGAAAGATAAGGATAAAGATTAATCAATTTTGAGCTCTAAACTCTGGAGCATAAATCACTGACCATAAACAAGCAAAGTTAAGCTGGCTATAAGTCGGTTTTTTTGTGCATAACATTAAGAGATAGTAATCGTTTGAATAATGATAGTAATACTATTATATTTGCAAT
>JAAEPI010001394.1 GCA_024232835.1 Cytophagales bacterium | reverse complement strand
TTTCTAAGGGCATCGGTCGACGGTGAGATACTACATTGATATGTCGATATATCCGTTAAATCATGGATATCCGCAGTACGCCGTGTTAACCGGGTGCCCTCTGCATTACATATACGTATATGATCCGGTAGTTCTACAGGGACCAATTTATTAACGATCTTGTAGAACAAGACTAGATCATTATACATAAACTTAAGTTTCATTGGCAGAATTTTGAGCTTTCTAAGCTCTTCTGCGTATTTATCGTTACTGTAACTACAAAAGGGTTCACCATTAATCCACTTGATGGCTCTCCTCTGAATAGCTTCAAACTTAGACAAGTGAGAGGCATATTGGGGAGACCATACTGTGGAGCAATGCTCGAATAAGGACCTCACAATGGCCAAATAAAACGATCTCTTCTGACGTATATCACATGTAAAATGACATGTTCTCCTCAGAAGCCCAAGTTTAGAGCTTGCCTGCAAAATTAACATATTGTAATGAGGGCCCCAGGTGAGATTATTATTAATGTTAACACCAAGGTCTTTCTGAGATGTTACATAGTCAATAAGGTCCCCGTTCATTTCATAGATAAACACGTTGAAAGGCAAATTGTCTAGGATGTTACGTTGTAAGGTAACTGATAAAGCCTTGCATTTGTCGGGGTGGAACACCATTTTGTTTCTTACAGACCAATCATATAGGTTATTTATGTCATTCTGGAGGATGAAATGGTCTGAGAACATGGTGATCCTTCTCCAGATTTTCGTATCGTCGGCATACAAGGCAATATTAGTTCCTTCAGACACAAAGGAGAACATGTCATTTATAAATAATACAAAAAGTAGTGGGCCTAAAATAGAACCTTGGGGGACACCAGACCTTACAGGCAGCATTGATGAAGTTTGACCTCCAACCACTACTTGCTGTCTACGCCCCTCAAGGTATGATTTAATAAACTTCAACATCAACCCATCAACTTTAAAGTTTTCTTTTAGCTTTTTTAAAATCAGATCATGTGATACACACTGTCGAAAGCCTTGGCAAAATCAAAATAAATAATATCGGATCTGGACTTTTCTTTGATAGTTAATGCTAAGTCATGGGCAAAGGGGATCATTTGTGTAACACATGATCTGTTTGTTAAGAAACCATGCTGTCTGGGATCTAATACATCCTCACAGACAGAGAATAGAGCTGTTTTGACACATCTCTCAAACACTTTCATAACAAGAGAGGTCAGAGAGATGGGTCTATAGTTCTCAACTGAGCTCTTATCACCCTTTTTGAAAACTGGGACCACAGATGCAAGTTTCCAATCAGGGGGAATACATCCTGTTACAAAGGATAGATTAAATAAGATACTAAGTGGATAGGCAAGACTTCTGGCACAGTTTTTTAAAACTTTCCCGTGTATTCCATCTGGGCCAGCTGCCTTGCTAGCATTTAGCATCCTAAGTATTGTAAACACGTCTGTACTATAAAACTTCAAATCTAGAAAATGGTTATTTATGCATTCAATATCGATATTGTAATCACTTGCTTCTGAGAACTGATTAAAAAAGTATTCATTGAACAAATTAGCTTGATCTTTAGGATCATTTCTAAAGCGATTACAATATCTTATTGTTTCAGGTATTCTGGTTGACTTTGATTTAGACTTGACGTGAGTCCAGAAACGTTTGGAGATTAAAGCTGGGTCAGAATCATCAACAAAATTAAGCCTCATTTTTTCGTTCATTGTTTTCTTGAACAGCTTGCGCATAGATCTGAACTTTTCATGGTCAGCCTCACTATCTGACTCTTTAGCCTTTAATCTCCATTTTTCCTTCTTACGTCTGATTTTGTCGCAATCATTATCATACCAAGGCGGTTGAAATTGAGATCGAATAGTCTTTTTGGGGATTCTTCGATCACAAAATCTTCCTAGTATAGATTTAAACCTATTCCATGCTATATATGGATCATTGCAACTAAAGACTCTTTCCCAGTCTATGCTTAACAAATCATGGTTTAAGGCTCTATAATCACCTCTATCATAATTAAAAACTTTTCTCTTAGGGCAAGTTTTGTATTTGACATCTATTTCAATTTCAAAAGAAATGGCAAAATGATCTGCTAAGCAAAATTCATTCTGATCAAGAACTTTAAGGTTCTTT
>JAAEPI010001393.1 GCA_024232835.1 Cytophagales bacterium | reverse complement strand
TCATCATCTAGTAATTTACAGCTTCTGGGCTTTCCTTTCAGGTCTTCCTTGTAGCTTACAGGTTTCTGGGAAACAGAACTCCCATGCCCATCTGTCATGTCCTCATCATGACTCATGCTGTACCAACCTGTCTATTGAAACCTCTCTCGACACATTTCAGCGTTCTTCCTTACCATAATTTGGCATGGAAAAAGGTGTGGCTATTGGCTTCCTCCTAGGAACATGTAGGCCTATCTCATTCAGAGAGAGTTTTGGTTGTACCAACCAAATCGGATGCAGACAGCAGAAAATTAAACAGCTCTAACTTACTCAGGAAAATCTCAACATCATCAAAGTGGAAGGTGGCATCTTGACATTTTCGCAGCCATCTTGGAATTTCCTGAGGCCAGGACCGTTTTTTTCAAAGAGTGGATTCATTTTGTGCCAAATTGCATGCTTGCATCATTAAGTGAACTATTCTAGGCCTTCTTTACAAGTGGAGAGGGTGGCCATCTTGGATTTATATTTTTATATTTACATAATTATAAATCATAGTAATAATATAATAATAATAGAGTCTTACTTAAAAGGTTGAGAATTTTGTCTTTATCAATTTGGCGAAAGGAGCTCTGCATCAAAGGGATAACGATACATTTGACAATATTGATTTCAAAACTAACCTTTGGCTCATAGTTGGCAATTCCTGAATTCTACCTTGTGTTTATCAGTCTTGCGTCAAAGAGTCATGCAAAGGCAAAAGACAATAACTGACAAGTTGTGATTA
>JAAEPI010001392.1 GCA_024232835.1 Cytophagales bacterium | reverse complement strand
GGTCGAAAATTTAAAACCCCAAAAACAAAACTGGTAATTCTTTTTCGTCGGAGTCGAGAGAAATGGAAAACCAAATATAAAGATCTAAAATATAAAGTGAAACTTCTGAAGGACAGGGTCAAATATTCAAGATTTCGTATAAAAGAATTAAGAGAGCAAGTGAAAGAGTATGAAAATGAATTCCATCGAATGAGGGCCGAAAATCAACAATTGCATCAAGAACTAAATGATTTGAAAGAAAACGTCAAACCGGGCGATGCGAGGTTTGTTGACCATTTCGGGGAAACTCTTCCCTTTCATACTTACTCTATCGGGCATATTCAACTTTTTCTATCGTTGGTTTTGTCGGCTTCGACGAGTTTGAGAGGAACAAGCAAATCTCTTGAGATCGTGTTTAAGTTTTTCGGTATTCAACAAAGATGCCCATCGTTTCAAATTGGTCGGTTATGGTTGCTTCGACTTGGTTTATATAAGCTTACAAGACCCAAGGAACATGCGAATGATTGGATATGGATAATAGATCACACCGTCCAATTAGGAGATGATAAGTGTCTGCTGATTTTAGGGATTCGCCAAAGTTGTCTGCCTAAAGTCGAAACATATCTTGCCTTTGAAGACATGGAACCTATTGCTCTGATTCCTGTCAAACATTCCAATGGCCAGGTCGTATATCAACAACTTGAGGAAACTGTTGCAAGGACGGGGGTTCCAAGAGAGATCTGCAGTGATTACGGAGGCGATGTGAAATCCGGCATAGAAAGCTTTTGCGCTGTTCATTCAGAAACTTGTTTCATATATGATATAAAACATAAAGGAGCAACCGTACTCAAGGCCGAACTCAAGAATGATGAGGTATGGGCGGAATTTATCAAATTTGCCGCCGAGACCAGAAATAAGGTCCAGCAGACGCCCCTTGCGCAGTACATGCCTCCAAATCAACGATCAAAGGCGAGATATATGAACTTGGGAGAGCTTCTTGATTGGGG
>JAAEPI010001391.1 GCA_024232835.1 Cytophagales bacterium | reverse complement strand
AGCCACTCCATCCATCACTTCGTATCGTGCTTCCTTTGGAAACCATTTCCATAACGGCATTGTTAATGGAATCTCCTGAAGCATCGGCAATAGGAGCAAGCCTTATTCTTCCAATTCCCCATTGAGTATCTTCTAACGCTATAAGAACTAGTGTTTTTCCCTCTGCGCCACGACCCCTTTTACCTGAGTGCTCGCCACCAATAAAGGTTTCGTTTACTTCTATAAGTCCATCTAGCTTATCTCTGTCAGGTCGAACCATGGCACGACGTAATTTATGTAGCCATTCCCAAGCAGTATGATAACTGCCAAGCCCTATTGCTTTTTGCAAGCCAAGAGCACTGACACCGTTCTTTTGATTCACAGCATACCAGATAGCTTGAAACCATAGTCTTAATGGTTTATGTGTGTCTTGAAATAGAGTGCCAACAATGACAGATCCTTCATAATTGCATGATTTGCATCGGTATAAGCCACGACCTAATTTTGAAGCGTCGTTCTTATCACAGCGAAGACAATGATATCCGTATGGCCAACGAATCATGCTAAGATAGTCTAAACATGATTCCTCATTCGGGAACATGTCCATTAATTCAATTGCATTTTCAGGGTAGATTTTCATAACCTGCAATTGTCTCATATGTGACCAAATGGAGTCAAGTGCATAGGTTTTTCCTCAAATGGAGTCAAGTGCATAGGCAGGTAAAATTATAGCTAATATACTTACTGTTCCGACTGCCATCCATTTCATTGTCTCTAGACAATTGTGCACAGATTTTGGATTTCCTGGATCATGCACTACAGAATCGTGAGTGAGTGCTGTATTGAACCGTTCTGCCATAGCTTTTTGTTGAGGAGTCATTTGATCAGTTACAGGAATGCGATAACTTGATGCATAATGCCAATAAGTATCCTTATGACAAAAAAGACCTCCTTTTTTTGTCCAAACAGTCTTGTTCGTAGCATCAGGAATCTGCCCAGTACACTGATAATATAAATTATCCCATGAATTTAAGGCAAACTTAGTATTCGACCCATAAATAGGACTATTAAATGTTAGAATCTTAGAGTCGATCCCCATATTTTTAGCAATTTTAATTGACAAATCATCTGCATCTTTAAACATCAATTCATTACGTGAAGGTAAATTTAACACACACACCACGCCTGTTATAAACTCACAGATAGCAGTAAATCCCACTACACCAAGTATAAAGTTTTTGGGAATCTTTTTTTTATTCATCACATTAACTCTTTCCAGCTTTAAATCAGTTATTTCAAACATTACATTCACCTCTCTTAATTCGTCACGGGGTTAATTGTCCAAACGCACGAAATTTCCTATAGTGCAAAAAAAGTCACCTCAATACAATTATTTTTCAAATTCTTGTTTGAGGAGCTGTAGTGACATTTTACAACAATT
>JAAEPI010001390.1 GCA_024232835.1 Cytophagales bacterium | reverse complement strand
GAAGAATGTCTTGATGGAGCTTAAGGACAAAATTCTATTGAGGAAAAGATCAGTCATAGAAACGGTCAATGACGAACTTAAAAACATCTGTCAGGTGGAGCATTCCAGACACAGATCTTTCACTAACTTCATTACTAATCTGATCTCAGGACTTATTGCTTATTCTTTCTTCCCTAAGAAACCAACTATCAAATACGAGCCCATCAAAACAACTCAATTAGCCGCTTTTTAAATCGGGTTCAGGTTTTTAGCTTCTTCAGGATCTTGGGCGTTCCAACTTTCTCCTTCAAAGTATTTTGCAGGCCTAGCTTCCCAAAGACAATCTGCTTCAAAAGAGCCGAAACACCTGCTAAAGCCAGCCCCAATAAACCCAACACATATCCATGCCTTTTTTTAGTGAAAAGCAATATGACGAAAACAGCAAAAACGGTAAACCCATCACCCAGATGAGTCCAGTATTTAAATAAAAAATCAGATGAAGGTGGTGTGATGTTCATTTAACCAAAGAACAAAAAAACCATACTTATCGGTCAGTACCAGGCCTGCGCCAAAACAAAATAATACGATGAAAGGAAATAGAAAATACTTTATATGATTCGGCATCATCGTAAGATATAGAGCTTGCCAAATCCATTCTTAAAAGCCCCATCGGCGGATGTAGTTCTACGTTCAAATTTCTGATCACCAGACTCCATCATAACACGATAGAAGTATACTCCATTAGCCAGCTGTTCCCCAAATTCATCTGTTCCATCCCAAGCAAACTCTGTAATATTATTTCCAATCTTTATTGGCCCAATTTCGTCTTGATTTAATTCTCTCACAATCCGACCAGAGATCGTCATAATTTGTATCTTCAATTTCTCTGGGATTATGCTACCAGTCAGCGTAAAAACAAATCGAGTTTGGGTTGAAAATGGATTTGGATAGGGGTAAAAATGAGTGATACTTGATTCGGTCACTACTTCAAATTCAACTTCATATGGAACCACCCCCGCAGCATTTCCAGATTCATCTCGTCCCTGCACACTCAATGTATGCATTCCATCCACAAGAGAGCCTGGAGTATAGGTGATTTCAAAATCACTCCCGGCTACACCATAACTTAATGTCGGATCGGAAAAATTTACTCGCTCGAATGTGCAGCCCTCACAGGGAAGCTTTAGTTGAATAACCATGCCAACGGTATCAGACTTTGTTAAGTATGAATTGTCATCGCGCATTCTGATCAGAATAGTTGGGTCTGGTGATACAATATCACCATTCATGATGTACGCCCCATCAAAAGTTACATCCAAAACTGGATTGGTATTATCAGCTTGAACATCCATAGCGTCTTGTAATATCAATTCATTGTTGAATGTTTGTAATTCATTCTCATTGGCAAGAGCCTTTATTGACAAATTGTTGAGACCATCTTGATTTACAGAACTTACACCTGTAGCAAACCTAGTAGTGTCGCCCGCCAACGGCCCTTTGATTTTGAAGGTCTGCGTACTTAGGCTACCATTTGATCTTCCAATAAGAATAGCATTCACATCTAATGAATCAGCAAAGTCGACTTGAGATAAGTTGTAAAATGCAAATTCCTTTTCAGCTGGTTGCCCTTCAAAAATAACATCAGTTTCTTTGTCATTTGAGTAGAGTAACCCTTCAGGAGGTGGCTCATAAGTGACTTGCCAGAAATCGAATTGTGGGGGCGTAAGATTCGTATTATCTCTAAAAGAAAATTTCGCTTTAAGCCAGGGAAACTGCCCCGCATCAATAGAAGTTAAATCTTGAATGTCAGTTCTTGCAAAGGAGAACAAATCAATTTCACTTCCATCAGGTTTTATTCCAACTAAACTTACGTTAAAGCCATCTTCGGGATTCTCGTTTATCTGATAGGTAAATTCGTTCCAGCTTTTTGCAGGCCCAATTCGTCCAGTTGTAACACTTCCACTAGTAAAACTTCCATTCACATTATCTACCATCTGAATAGATTGTTCAGTTACTGGTGTAGGCGTCCCATCACTTGAGATCAGATTGGCTGTGCCGTGAGAGGCCTCTTCCTTACGTCCCAATATAATCAGAGGCTGTCCATTAGAAAGTACCGTGATATCCCCACTATTCACTCCCACCAGCTGTAAAGAATTCAGAACGTCTGCATCCCAATTGGAGAAAATGACCTGACCGATAGTGAAGAGCAAAATATGATCTCCAGTGGCCATATTTCCAATGAGGGTTTCTAAATAGGCATCAGCTCCAATCACATCCGTTTCAGTCATATTGTATACCATCTGAGGTAGCCTTCCACAAACCAATGGGCTAAACACATCAGCACCATTTATCGCTATTGGCCGATATGGATTTGTACTTTCTTTGTCAAAAACCAAAGCATTAATCGTGTTTTGAGTGCACTCAGGATCTATCGTATTGGACGTGACCAGATAGTCGATCCCGCTTGCTAGCACTTCTAGGTCGCTATAGCTGAAACCAGGATAGTTTGCACCAAATGTGCGAATGTTCAATGGTGAATCCGTAGTTGTAAATTCCCATTGTTCACCCCCATTAGCAAATTCAACGCCTACCAGACTTTCTAATTCTACCTGATCGCTTTCAAATTGTCCCCAACCTTCTTCTCCCGCATTTACAATTGTGAAAGACGTTTGCTCCCATTCTTCTTCTTGTGTATTCATTGGACTACCAAATCGAGTTCGCCAATAAACAACCGTGGTATCAGGTAGATTGTCCGTTGAAAAATCAACGGTACGGTTGAGTAATTTATCTCCTGTCTCAGCCAAACTTCTGAACAATGGACTATCAAAACTTGAAACCGTATCTATCTGCAATTCATAAGATCTTGACGGTTCAAAAATATTTGTAGGTTGCCAATAAAAGGAAATATCGCTGGTTGTATACATGCTGAAATCCGGTGGGTAAAGGTGAGCTGTATTTCCTTGAAATATTTCTATTGATATTGTACTAATATTATTCCCCTCATCTAATTCATCTGCGGCATTGGCTGGATCGAGAAAGATTTCCAACGTGTTGGTTCCTACTACCTCCTGACCAATCATATTAAAAATTGTGTGGGTAAGCGTGTCCTCGCGAAGGGGTCGTAGAAACTTCTCAAAAGATTCTATAATGACTCCATCAGGAAGTGT
>JAAEPI010001389.1 GCA_024232835.1 Cytophagales bacterium | reverse complement strand
TATGCCACGCCAGGATAATTAATGACAACAGTTACCATCTAGGCACATCCATATCATGAAATTACTCTCAATTTTTGCTCAAATTATTCATTTGGCAAGATAAAATCACTGTACCATGTCAATTTCATGGCCGTCCACTGAATGAGTACATAAAATCATGATTACAGTTACCCTCAGTAAAATTGGCAAGGAAATAGTACTCATTTCATCCATCGGTTCTATCCGATAGGTCTATATTAGGTCTATATTTATCCTCAAAATTGGCACAAATACGACTTTTTCACCCAAAATTTCAATCAGATAAGATAGAAAAAGACCGAAAAGAAAAAAAGATCACCTGTGAAGGAGAGCGACATCTCGGGGCTGTTGTGGGTTCAAAGGAATTCAAAACAAAGTATGTCCAAGAGAAAGTAGAAAAGTGGGTTGCTGATATAGAAGAATTAGCCCAAATTGCCATTGATGAACCACAGTTGGCCTATGCAGCCTTTACAAAAGGAATCTCTCATCGATGGACTTACTACATGAGAACAATTCCAGATATCAGTGAAACATTGATTCCTCTTGAGAAGAAAATTTCAGAAGTATTCATCCCAGCTTTACTTGGCAGATCTATATCACCACTTGAGAGAGATATTCTAGAGCTCCCTGTCAGACTAGGTGGGATGGGTATCATAAACCCTGTCAAGATATCACAGAGGGAGTACCAATGCTCTCGACAAATCACAAAGCCCCTGGTACAACTTATCAGTCAGCAAGATCAGGACATTACAAAACTTAATAGGGAAGAAGTGAAGAACACTAAAGAACAGCTAAAGTTGCAGAAAGAAGTATACCTAAGAGAGAGATTTGACACACTGTACATGGATGCTGATCATCGTCTGAAAAACCACCTCACACAGGCAAAAGAGAAGGGAGCATCCTCTTGGCTAACAGCTCTACCACTGAAAAGCCTGAACTACACCTTAAACAAGCAGGAATTTCAAGACGGTGTCCATCTACGTTATGGCTGGCAAATCAAAGGAATGCCACAATATTGTAGTTGTGGAAAGAAAAACAGTATATA
>JAAEPI010001388.1 GCA_024232835.1 Cytophagales bacterium | reverse complement strand
GGGTATACTGAAAATGATAGGTGGGTATACTGAAACTCCCAATTTTGTCAGGTGGGTATACTCCGTATACCCGCGTTCTACGTAGACTACACTACTGAGTCTATAATGTTAATGATAAAATGTATTCTAATATGGAGAGACAGAATATCAAAAAGAAAATCCAGAAAATAACTTTGAAGAATATATTTGAATTGATTTGTATTCCATTGAGGAAAATAAGTATTTGACCCCTCTAGCCAAAGAAGACAAAATACTTGGTGGCAAAGCCCTTGTTTTCTAGTACAGAGGTCAGATGTTTCTTTCAGTTAATGACAATGTTGGTGGATATATTAGAAGGAATTTTTGTCCACTTTTCTTTGCAGATAATCTCTAAATCATTAAAGTTGTATGGCTGTAGCTTGGCAAATGGGAGCTTCAGTTCCCTCCATAGGATTATTTTAGGGTTAATGTTTGGAAACTGTCTAGGCCACTTCATGACCTTCATGTGCTTCTTCTTGAGCCACTCCTTCATTGCTTTGGCTGTATGTTGTGGATTATTGTCATATTGGGAGGCCCATCCATGACCCACCTTCAGTCTAGTGGTGGAGGGAAGGAGGTTGGCACTCAGCATTGTACGTTTACATGTCTCCCTCCATCCATTTGTTGACAATGTGAAGTTGTCCTGTGCCTTGGCCAGACAAACGACCTAAAAATATAATGTTACCACTTTCATGCATGATGGTGAGGAGGGTGTTCTTGGGATCATAGGCAGCATTTCTCTTCCTCAAAACACATT
>JAAEPI010001387.1 GCA_024232835.1 Cytophagales bacterium | reverse complement strand
CCAATGCTCTATCTTCCATTATCGGGGATACCCGGGATGCTGGAACCAGTAAGAAATATGTCAATATTGACCCTGCTATCAAACCAAATATCGCTCTAATTATTCTCAAAATGATTATCATAATTGTGAACACTAACGCCTTAATCAGCCGACGCGTCAGCGGTCTGCTGGATTTGATTGTTAGGCCAGCTTAAACGCCTTGAAACAAGAGCGTATGCGGACTTTGTATCTTTGAATTGTTCCTCTCCTAATGCTAGGGGAGCATTTCGTTTGACATGCATTCCAGGATGAACAAGATTTCTTGTATTGCGTAGCGTATGGCTAATATTTTTGGGGGAAAAGACAAAATCATGTGTTTCAAGGTCCGGGAGCCAACCTGCATTAGAACAAACCTCAATTAAAGTATAGAGCTTCCAATCTAGGGGATTCTTGGATTTCAATTTTTTATTACTTAACCCCATTTTCAACAATGTATCTCTTACAACCTTTCTATTTTTGTAACTACTCACCCCCTGCCCAACCATTAGGCAGATATCTATTGACATCATAGAGTAAATTACCTATTCTGCTGATCTACTTAGTTGATCGGAAAATACCAATGGCCGCCTATTTTGGTTCAAAAGCGACCTCGGGTT
>JAAEPI010001386.1 GCA_024232835.1 Cytophagales bacterium | reverse complement strand
TCAATTGATTTTACAACTAGAAAAATTAATCCACACCCTACTGCCAATCCCATCCACATTTTTATCTTGCTGAATTCTTTCTTGACAGCAGCTGAATGAGCCATTACAACAAAATAACTGCTTGTCAAAAGCACAAAAGTATTTATCCCTCCAAGAAGAGTAGATGTGTATTTTGCTTGCTCAGCCCATTCGGGAAAACGAAATCTATACAACAGGTAGGCAGCAATTAGCCCTCCGAATATTACAAGCTCACCTGCGATAAGCATCCAAATGCCCAGTCTCCCTTGTGGGACCTGCTTTAGTGTTATTGATGTTGAATTTTGGTTCATACTGTTTTTAGTTATTATTCGACGACCTAGGAATTTGGTATTGGTTTGTTCTGAGGATGGAAGTCAGTTTCATGGCCAGGAACGCTATACTCGTATGGACCATGGAACACTTCCGGAGCAGTCTCAAAATTACCATGAGGCGGAGGTGATGGTGCTTGCCATTCCAGTGTATTTGCATTCCATGGATTGTCTCCAATAGGATCAGAACTCTTCCTTTTTCTTAATGCAGCAACCACACTGTATATCCAGATAAATTGGCTAAGCATCAACAGAATAGCACATATCGTGGAAACTTGGTTAATGAGGACATAAGGGTCTTCCATCAACTCGCTAAAGGCAGAAAAATCATATACCCTGCGCTGAGCCCCTTTTAATCCAAAGAAGAATAAAGGAAAGGCAAATCCAGTAAAGAACACAAAGGTGAGCCAAAAATGCAGCTTACCTAATGCCGTACTTAGCATTATTCCAAAGAACTTAGGGAACCAATAGTAACACGCCGTAAAAAACCCATAAAGCGATACAGGGATAAGCGTATAATGAAAATGGGCTACAATAAAGTAGGTATCATGTGCAAACATATCCCAAGCATTTGATCCAAGGAATAGCCCTGTAAGACCACCAATTAAAAATGTACCAATCATTCCTAATGCCCATATCATTGGCATAGTAAAGCGAATAGATCCACCCCATAAGGTGGCCATATATGACAAGAATATCCCAGCAAAAGGGATGGAAATAATTATCGTACCCACACTAAAGAATGTAGCCATTCGAGGATCGATACCTGAAATGAACTGGTGATGTGCCCAAACAATAACCGCCAATACTGCCGAAACTAGTGCAAGCTTTACAATCGTGTTATAAGCAAAAAGTGGCTTTCGTGAAAACACTGAAACTACCTCGGCCACTGCTCCAATTGAAGGTAGCAGAATCACGTAAACTTCAGGATGCCCAAAAAACCAGAATAAATGTTGAAATAGAATTGGGTCTCCTCCCCTTGCCGGATCATAAAAACCAGTTCCTAAGATGTTATCAAAAAGTAACATAACTGCTCCAGCAACTAGCGGAGCAACAGAGAACATAAAATCAAGTGAGGCTATACAAATAAACCAAATGATGAGAGGAATTCGGAAAGCCGTCATTCCTGGAGCTCGCTTGTTTATTACTGTCACCAGAAAATTTATTCCCCCCATTAACATTGCCACTATCTCAAGTGCTACTGCTAGAATAAACAAGCTGGTTCCTGAGAATAGAGCTGTAAAGAATTCAGGGTTTGTATTCCTGTAACCACCAGCGGACAAAGGCGGATATAACGTCCAACCTCCCCCAAAAGCTCCTCCTGGAACAAAAAATGCCGCAATAAGAATAATACCACTTAATATGAAAATCCAGATAGAAATCATATTAACTGTAGGGAATGCCATGTCATCAGTACCAATCATCAAAGGAATGAGCAGATTTCCAAGTCCAGAAAGTAACAAGGGCATTGCAACCCACAAGACCATGATCATTCCATGATTGGTAATGAATGAGTTAAACTGCGCTGGCCCCAACTCTCCATAAAGAGGTATGGATGCACCCGGGTACGCCAATTGATACCTGAATACGTATGCCAGCCAGCCGCCAACTGCAGCCATTATTAGACCAGTAATGATATACTGCATACCGATTACCTTATGGTCTTCTGAGAAGAAGTATTTTCTCCAGAAACTTAATTCATGTGTCATAAGCTCTATTGTGATTGGTATAGATTAGATAGAAATTCCTCATATTGCTCTTGCGATTCCACAACTATGAAATTTCGCATATTCGAATGAAGCACCCCGCAAATTTCTGCACAGGATAAATCATACTTTCCTTCCTTGGTAGCTCTAAACCACCGGGTTACGGTCCTACCGGGAATTGCATCATATTTGAACCGAAATGCAGGAACAAACATACTGTGAACAACATCCCTTGCCTTAATGTCCACTTTGATATTCTTATTGATTGGGATATGTAATTCGCTGTTTAGTTGATCCACAACTACATCATCGGCAGTGTTCAATTTTTTATCTGGCCCTGGATAAATAAATACCCAATTCCATTGTTTCCCGATTACGGAAACATGGAGTTCAACATCATCAGGAACATGCTCCTGAGTTTTAGCCCAAGTGCCATGCTCAATGAAAAGAATGGCAAAATCACTGATCGCCATGAGTACCATGCCTATTACAATCCACTTAAGGTGCTTCTTTTGATTACCAGTTATATATTCTGCTCTTGGTACCTTGCTATGGTGATTCTTTATTAATGGGTAGATTAAAATAATCAAACTAGCTACAAAGGCAATCCCAACAAAGACCATGATAAGCCAAAAGAGATTATCTATGTCAGAACTGTAACTGCTGGCACTTTCCGGAAAAATTTCCATATTATCTTCTTATTTAGATAGTCCGTAAAAATTCGAGTATTTGACGAGCCTCTTCTTCAGTCAATTGAAGGTCCGTCATCGGTACATTATTGTATTCTTTAAGCAATTGTTTAGCTGCTTCATTTTCATTTTGCATCTGCACAGGATTCAACAGCATGTTCATTATCCACTCTGGTGTTCTACGAGAAGTAATACCTGCAAGCGCTGGGCCGATAAGCTTCTGATTAATATTATGACAAACAGTACATTTTAATTCAAATAGTGACTTTCCCTGTCCCGCTATCTCAGTATTGACATCTGTCAGTTCAACATTGCTAATTGGCCCAATTCCTTTGTCAGTTGCTGAGTCTATAGTTGCCTTTTCGCCATTTCCTCCGTTTTCATTCGAGCTTTTTGAACCACTCCCTCCGCAAGCCGTAAAGAGCATTGGAGAAATGGCTAATACCAGCCCCCATGTTATAATATCCGTTCTTATCTTTGCTTTCATAGTTTAGGTTGTCACGATTTATGGTTGATAATTTTAGCTCCTAATATGCTGTACAACATATTTGCACAAGTATAACATCTTTCTAGTGAAATCAATAATCTGAATTGAGAAAATAAAGAAATTCCAAGGTTAGATATGCCAGTAAAAAAGAAATACTGCAACGATCCGAATAAAACAAATTGTGTGACCTGCTTGAAGAAGAATTTTTCTCTTCTTGATGAGCTAAGCGAAGCTGAATTAGCTCGTTTAGACAAGAATCGAACCCATGACAATTTCCGTAAGGGTGAGACCATTTATGCCGAAGGGAATGAACCTTCTGGTCTACTTTGTTTAAATGTTGGAAAGACTAAAATTATTAAAAAGGGATTAGGAGATAAGGAACAAATAATCACAATGAAACGACCAGTTGATTTTGTGGGATTTAGTGAACTGATGTCACAGGAGGTCTATTCAACTTCTTGTGTGGCTCTGGAGGAATCTTCCATCTGCACAATCAACAAAGATGATTTTTTCTCGGTAATTAAAAGTAATGCCAATTTTTTCATGAAAATTTCTAGATTTCTATCTTCTGAAATTCATCATAATGCAAACAGAATTATTGCATTGACGCAAAAGAATCTCCGAGCACGCTTAGCAGATGCATTACTGTACATTATTAAAATTTATGGATTAGAACTTGACATGCAAACATTGGATGTGAAATTAAAAAGATCAGATTTAGCAGCAATTTCAAATATGACTACTGCCAATGTCATTCGTACACTTTCAGAT
>JAAEPI010001385.1 GCA_024232835.1 Cytophagales bacterium | reverse complement strand
CACAACATTCCTGAGGCAAATAGTCGTTCCTTTTTCCATCTCTCCGGAAGCTTTCTCCACTGCAGCTCTGGCCATCTCCAGATAGCATACTCCGGGAAGTACTTTTTCCCCTTTGACTTTGTGATCGGTTAAGAAGAAATCTTTACCAGTGAACGTAGAGGTAAAACGCTGTTCAGATAAATCTGAAGTATTTTCATGCAGGAGGGGATGAAGTCTTTGTGATTGACGATTGATTATTGAAGATTGGTTATTGGTTAAAATATTCTCTGATCCTGAAATCCAGTACCTTTCTCTTGCAAAAGGATAGGTGGGAAGACTGATGCACTTGGGTTTGCTTTGACCATAAAATTTGTTCCAATCAAAGACTAACCCCTTGACCCACAAATCAAGAATATTTGAATATTTCCCTTTATTGATCCAGGATTCAATGGCTTGTTGTAAATCCTCATCTGCCTCAAATACAGCCAATGTATCTCTATTGCATTTAACTTCCCCTTGATAAAAATCGTCAATTTCTAGACACCCTGAAATATAAGACTCCAGCTTCTCTTCTAATTCCTGAATTGAAGTAACAATAAAGCCTAACCTCTCCCCCATTGCCTCTCTACCTGTCTGGAGGGTATAAGCCATGGACTGTAAGTCGACTGCAGGAATTGCAGCTACAGATTGGCCATGAGATTCTTTTTCTTTGCCTAAACAATACTGTAGTAAAGCTTCGATCGAATCCTGCTTGATCCATTCATCTAAATCCAACTCAAATCCATGCTCCTCGCAGATCGTTTCAAATAACTTGGTCAGGTGAATACGTTCTACACCATAGTCTGAAAAGCTTTGCCCTGAATAAAGTGCCTCTTTTTCAACATGTAAAAGATTCGCAAGCATTTCCTCGATTTTCTCTTCCAATTGAACCTTGATCTTTGACTTATCCTTGCCGTCCTTATTACGTGACGTAACGGACAAAGGCTTAGAAGAATGCAGGAACTGGAGCAAATCTCCTGCCCTTTGTTCTAATTGCTCCTTCGTCCTCGCCGAAAGCACGATGATAACAGGATCTTTAGTTTGAATCTCAATAACGGAACGAGTTTCACAATCTTTTGCGCTATACTCCTCTAGAACCACGTGTGCGTTCGCTCCTCCTGCTCCAAACGAAGAGATACCTGCAAGACGGGGAACTTCTCGCCCTTGAATCTCTGGACGTCTCCAGGGCACCAACTCTTGATTTACCATAAACGGCGTCTTCTCAAAGGCAATATTCGGATTGAGAGTATTCGAATGCAGACTCGGCACAATCTGACCATACTTCATCTGAAGGATAATTTTGGTCAAACCGGCTATCCCGGCAGCAGCCTCTAAATGGCCAATATTTGACTTGGCTGAACCAATTCTACAAAAT
>JAAEPI010001384.1 GCA_024232835.1 Cytophagales bacterium | reverse complement strand
GCAATTGATTTTATTTATTTATATGCTGAAAAGTTGAAGGGAGGTAATTTGCAATGTATGTAAACCTCAACAATTTCTTCAATTGCATCTCTCAGTATTCATCGACAATTTTGTGTGTCATGAAGATGTTCATCTTTTTCTTGGAATATGTGCTTAAGGTTATACCGGCTTTTCGTACCGTAGAACTCACTATCAAACTGGTGTTTTATGCCAATGTAATGGCCACTGATCAAAATCACAGAGAACGACATCATTGATCACAAGGGAATACAGTGGTTCTTCAGGAAAATCATTGACTCGAATTTTCATCTGTTCATGCTGTCCATCGGCCACATAAGGAAATTCACAATCATCCGTCTTGCGCCACAAGATTTCTTTGACGAAATATTTGGCTCCATTAGCATTCATGTGATTTATTGTTCAATCCCAAATCGTGTATTATATTCAGCGCTGGTTCGACTGGAACTTTTGACAATTTCCTCATAGAGTTTGTCGCCTGTAAGCCCTTTCTGACGGTTCTTCTCTATAAGGTATAGCCACGTCGGCCCTTCCGGATTGCCATACTTTTCCATATCTCGCTTGCGAAGCATGTCCACCTCCT
>JAAEPI010001383.1 GCA_024232835.1 Cytophagales bacterium | reverse complement strand
TCCTATCACATTCTGTGTCATACCAAGGAGGCTGGAATTGTGAACGAATTGTCTTTTTAGGGATTCTTCGGTCACATAGCTCCCCGAGTATACGTTTGAACCTATTCCATGCCTCACATGGCTCATTGCATTTGAAAACTCTATCCCAATCGACAGAAAACAAATCATGATTTAGGGCTCGATAATCACCTTTGTCATAATTATAGATGCTTCGTTTGGGATGGGTTTTATATTTAACGTCCATTTCAATATCAAAAGTAACACCAAGATGATCTGACAAACAGAATTCATTTTGGTCAAGAACCTTAAGGTTCTTTACTAGGTTAGGAATATTGGTAAATAGTAAATCTAGAGTATTTCCTGACTTATGTGTTGGCTCTTTGATAAGTTGCGTGTGGCCAAGATCACTAGTCAGGAGATGTATAAAATTCTCATGCAACTCACAAGAGGTGGAGGCATTTGGCCACATAATTTCTGGAAAATTAAAGTCTCCAATCAAAATATGCTT
>JAAEPI010001382.1 GCA_024232835.1 Cytophagales bacterium | reverse complement strand
ATTCTTTGAAATCATTGCCTCCGCCTCAGCCCAATTTTCCGCCTCATGAATATGAAATTCGTCTTCCAATTCGATCCGGATCTGGTTTCGAGTGTGTTTGGCATCGTCAATAACCAGGATACTCTTTTTGGATTCATCCTTGTTCATATATACTCCTTTATATTAGCTCGCTACTTTTATAGGTATTGGTGGAAAAGGACATAACAAAGGTCGTCCCCTCGTATAACAGACTTTCTTCTACTGCTATGCTTCCCCCCAGAGATTCCATGGCGGATCGGGAAATGGCCAGTCCCATACCATGTCCGCCTTTTCGCGTCGTATAGAGGGGTTTGAATATTCGTTCAAAATCTTTATGATGAATACCGATCCCGGTGTCTTTAATCCTGACTTTAATTACCGGCAATGAGCCGTCGTGCTCTAAAGTGGTTGAGACCTCAATATCACCAGTCAAACGAATAAATTTATCGATTTGCTGGATAGCATTGAGGATAACATTTAAAAATACTTGTTTAATATTTACCAGTCCGCTCCTCAGTAACGGGAGTTTTCCGTTAAAATTTTTGCAGATGCTGATTTTTCTGCTGGTGGCGGTGAATTGAGCGAAATCGATCATTCGGGTCAAGAGTGCCTCAAGATCAATCTCATAAGTTTCTTCTCTTTCAGACAATTGAATCAATTTTTGCCCAAGGTCGATGATCTCATCCGATAGTTCACTCAAGCTGGAGAGAGTCGTTTGAATTTTCAGTTCCCTTTTCGCCGATTCCAGATTGTCCTGGCAGGATTGGAGT
>JAAEPI010001381.1 GCA_024232835.1 Cytophagales bacterium | reverse complement strand
TCAAACCATCACTTGATGGAACAGATCTATCCAAAATTGCAGATCCTGATGGAAAATTACTGTTTGTAGAATTTGTAACAATGGTAAAAAATCATGGTGCAGGTCATATTCCTTACCTCTGGCCAAAACCCGGTTCAAAAGAACCTGTGCACAAAATTTCCTATGTTAAAGGTTTCGCTTCCTGGGGCTGGATCATTGGTACGGGAATTTATATTGATGATATGGAAGAGACTTTTTGGAAAAATGCCTCGGTATCAGCAGGCTTGGCCATCATTCTTCTGGTTTTTCTCATCAGCATTTCTTACTTTATCATTCGCAGTATTACCATACCGATCAACTTTACATCTAAAGCCTTGCATGATATTGCGGCAGGTGATGGAGACTTAAGGCAGCGTCTTGATATCGATGGCAAGGATGAAATTAGTAAGCTTTCTACTGCATTCAATGAAATCGTAAGCAAAATTCAAAACACTATCATCAGTGTTGATTCAGCTACAAAAAAACTGGCGGATGCTACAATCCAACTCTCTGAATCGTCGCAACAAGGTAGTAGCCAGATGGAGCAGCAATACAATGAGACCACTCAGGTAGCAACCGCTGTTACTGAAATGTCTACCACT
>JAAEPI010001380.1 GCA_024232835.1 Cytophagales bacterium | reverse complement strand
TCTTTAATAAGATCATCAATGATAGGAATCATAAAGCATTCTGTTTTACCCGAACCTGTTCCTGTTGTTACGACTACTGATCGGGCTTTATCTTTAGTAAGAGATTCCCAGGCTTGAATCTGGTGATTGTAGGGCTTTAAAGTCTTTGGAAAATTGTAGTTTTTGGCTGTATGGAGGTTTTGCACCATCTGGGGGGAGATGAGATTCCCGGATAAGTCTTTCAGGCTTTTATTTGAAGCCTGCCAACCGAAGGTGTGTTCAAAAACGGGGGGAGCAAGAAAACACCCATCGGCTCCAAGTTCATCTACCATCTGTTCGGAAAGGTGCTCCCTCAATCCCTTATTGGAAATCCCAAGGATACTTAAGGTTGCTTCTTTGGTCCGGGATAGGCTATGTTCTATTAGATTCTTGTAGTATTCCAATGTTTATTCCTTTATCTGCTTCTGAAGTAAGTAAGTTGTCATTAATGAGTGGGCAGGAAAAAACCATTCCTGATCAAAGTCTATAAGTCTTTTAATATCCAATTTCACATGGTTTAAGAATATTCCCAAGTCTTCGAGGGTTGCCAATCCAAGTGTAACTCTGGCCATAAAAAAGGGAAGATAGACTACAGATTTGCTGTAGTGGTTCAGGGGAAGATTTTTTTGAATAGAGAAAACTTTCTTGTTCTCAAAAGAAGTTTGAATCCAGTAATCTAGTTCTTTTCCCAAATTAGTGAGCCAGAATCTGTCTTTATGTTTACACATATTCTCCTGGTTCCAAATTTTAAGAGCTTGTTCCACCATCATCTTGGATACCGGTGGAATCTTTTCTTCAACAATGTATTCGGTAAGATGTTCCATGATAGATACAGATTTCCTGATAATCGTCATTTTCTTGTTCAGAAGCATCTTCTGCACCGTTTCATCAAATCCCTGAGATGCGAGAAATTCTTTGTAATCATTATAGACAAGCTTCCAAATGGGAACAGGGATATTCTCCCAGAGGAAAGCCAATTCATCTCTGATTCTATTGAGTATAGCTTCATTCAAATCGAGTTTAAATGTGGCTGCAGTCATGGCTCGGGGATTCTTAGCTAAGGCTATCCAGGGCTCAAATGATGAGAGGGGAAGATGGGAGTAATTTTTGAAAAGATCCCTCATGTAGAGCCAGCTGCTACTGTTGAAATTATATGACATATTATCAATCACTTCATCCATGATTGTTTGATCGTGAAAATGGGCAAAATGTCTCGATGCTGAATGGAGGGAGTTCACTTCATTGGGAACAGTTAGATTATCCATCTCTTTGTAAAGTCGGGGACGGAAATTGACAGGGGAATCCTTTTGGGGGAGTACGAGCCATGGGCCGTCCTTCATCATATCTTTGTGGATAGAAAAACTTCCTGTTCCTACACCTTCGGTTTCCCTTTCCTCCAGTACAACTTCTTCCTTTCCCGGATCTGATAAGTCCATAGCTATGGGAATGGCTCCGTTTATAGGCACATCTGCAACAGTATCCATGATGGAAAGTTCCAATGAATTCCAATAGACATCGCCTTCATAACGTTTGATACTGAAATCCAGCAAAGTTCTGTTGGCATCAAGGTTTATAGTAACTCTTATGGAAGCATCCTGATCATTTACAGTTGAGAGTAGCTGAATCAAATCGTTTCTCAAACTGAAGAGGTTGACGATTACCGGTGTCTGATCGGCTGTATAGCAATAATTAATTTCTGGATTGAATCTTTTATCCCTGCTGATAAGTCGCATATTTACATGGAAGTTTTGTTTTTCCATTAATGCAGATGAGAGGATCAGTCTCATTCCCAATAGTTTATTTATATTCAAGCTGGGAGAGATAAACTCATTTTCATTAGCATCTATAAGGCGAACACCCACTTGAGGGTAGGGAAAATTGATTATGACTGGTTTGGGGCAGGTGGGACTGAGAACAGCCACTTTGAAGAAATGGGGTGCTTCGCCAAGGGGATGGAGATAAAAAGTATTGTTGTCATGGGAGTATTTGGGTTCGGCTTTGATCTTCTTGGTGTCAAAAAGGATTGTACAGTGCTCTGCTCCGGAAAAGGAGATTTGTGGCGGTTCTTCATTTTGTTCAGACTTCAGTTTAAAGTCGAAATTCTTAGGAAGAATGCCGATTCTTCTTCTTAAGACGATATTATCATCTTTGTCTATGACGTCAAAACTAATCCTTCCTGCCGGATTAGTTTCAATAATTGTATTGATTCTTTTTTTATTGATCAGAATTGTTTTGCAACCTGTTATTTCCGCTTTATCAGGATTGTGAATCCCGGGAATTCCCAAATATGTAACTGAGGGATGAGTATCAAGAAGGAACTCGTTCCCCTGCAGCTGTAGCTGCTTACTATTGTTTATAGTCTTGAGCTTTATGGAGTACTTCTCATCATTAGCTGTTATCTTTGCCGAGTCTTTCAATCCATACCAGATGGTGATCTTGGGCCCTATGCCGACTCTTGTTACAGCATCTCCTTCAATCTTCATCCCTCGGGAGAGGCGAATCAGAGCTTTGTCTTCTTTTATTGAACAACTCGTGTTGGAGATAAACTCATATTTATTGTTTTTATGAGCAAAGATAACCGGTTGGTCTTCTTCAATAATGCTGTCTTCAAAGGTGATTTTTTCAATTAGTTTACCAGCAGCCATGATCCGGAGATTGAGCGGTTTACTAATAAAATGTCTAACTA
>JAAEPI010001379.1 GCA_024232835.1 Cytophagales bacterium | reverse complement strand
ATCCCTGATATCTACGGGAAGTGTCAATATCTCAGCATAAACCGTCGCACCATCTTTTCTGAGCAATGTGAATTGATCCGGTCCGGTCGGGTTCCCTTTTTGGTTCTGCTCCAGAAGAGTGATTGCCTTGGGAAGGTCTTGCTCTGTGAGTATCCCAATTTCAAACAAATTCTTCCCAATGAGCTCTTCTTTTTTGTAGCCCAGCAAATTTTCGGCAGCTTTATTGCCATCCACAATAGTGCCATCCATTTTGTTTATATAAAATGGGTCCGGAGCATTCTCAAACAATACCCTGAAACGCTCATTGCTTTTTCTCAGGGCTTCTTCTGTTTGTTTACGATCGGTAATGTCTAAGGCAGTGAAAGTTACCCCGACTGATGAATTATCAGGATCAATGGGAGTGGAACTCAACAAAACATCAATGATGGATCCGTCCTTGCATTTCCAGTGTGTTTCGACAGTCCCGCTTCCATGTTTTCTAATTTGTTCATATTTCTCTTGT
>JAAEPI010001378.1 GCA_024232835.1 Cytophagales bacterium | reverse complement strand
TTGAAGAGCAAAAGTATCCTTAAAAGTGCATCCTGCAGAATAACCACTCATTCCTCCTGCTTTTGAAAAGGAGGTCATCGAAGAGAATAATAACAGAAAATCCAAGATTTCTTTCTCGAACACTTGAGCAATTCTTACACTGATATCTATTTTGACAGAAAGTATCTTTTGAAAATCTTCTTCCTCTACAGTTTTCAAACTTTCGTCAAATATTCCCACCGCTGAATGAACAACTCCATCTATTTTAGAATATCTCTTTTTAATACTATCAGTGGCGGTTTGTAGCTCTTTTAACACACTTGCATCAGCTTGAACATATTCCGGTTTTGTTCCAAATTTGGACAATCGGTCGAGCTTATTTTGAATTCTTTCGTTCTTTTCCCGTCTTCCGATCCATATGATTCGTGCCTGATATTTTTCTATCATATATTGAGACCAGACTTCTCCGATACCTCCAGCACCACCAATGACAACATAGACTCCTTGAAGTCGATAAGGTAATTTCTCTTTTGTAAGTTTCTTGATGGGAATCAATCTTTGTTGAAACCACTCTTTGTCTCTATAAGCAAAGGATATTCTATTCACGTCATAAGGTAATTTCCCTATCTCTTGAATTGGATGCTCTCTGAAATTTTGCAAATCAATTAATCGTACTTTCCACATAGGATATTCCTTTGCCATGCTTCCTACAAACCCCTGAAGACCGGCATGTGTGGGGTTTGCAACATCGGCTTTCTTCACCATTTGACTCTTTACAGTAATCAGAATCCATTCTAATTGTTGGTTTTCATAGCCCAAAGCGATCAATGATTTAAGAATTCTAAATACCTGAAGAATTCCTCTGTTTTGGTCATTGATAATAGCTTCCTCAGTTAATGTTTCTACAAGACAATTTGAAGCAACCCAAACTATCCTTTTAATAACTAGTTCTTTTAATTTTCCTGTAATCGTATCAATATTATCATGCAGAGTAATTTCTATATTACTTGTATTATTAAATAATTTCTCAATTAACGTCGTATGATCTTTATTCTCTCCTATGAGGAGTATTGAATCATTACTACTTGTAGAGAAAGAGTGTTCATCAATAAAAGGAACCGTATCCCACACTGGAGTCATCATGATTAAGCCTGTGGGACGTGAAAGAGATTCAATGGTATTAACTGAACAACATAATTCCTTATCTTTTATTAAAAGTCCTCTCATCATGACACAAGCGTTGCCTTGTTCGTCACAAAGATCAATATCCAGTTTCTGGTCTTTGTCTGATGGTGCACTGCCGCCTGAGTAGCGTACCCATGCATACATTTCGGATGTACAAGAACTTAATATTTCCAATGATTCCAGTGTAAATGGCAGGGATGGTTCAAGTGGCATCTTGCTACTATCTGGTAATGTGCTATTACTAAGCATTAAGCCGATAGAAGATTGAAGCGAGGAG
>JAAEPI010001377.1 GCA_024232835.1 Cytophagales bacterium | reverse complement strand
ATTACGAGACGGTATTCATTTTAACTCCCGTTTTATCTGAAGCTCAGATGAAGGATACTGCCGCAAAATTCATGAAGGTTCTGACTAATGCTAAATCAGAAATCGTCAACGAAGAAAGTTGGGGTCTGCGAAAGTTGGCCTACCCAATTGATCATAAGACCACTGGGTTTTACCATCTTGTTGAATTCCGCGCAAATCCTGAAGTTATAGCTGCTCTGGAGCAAGAGTACAGACGAGACGAGAAAGTGATGCGATTTTTGACAGTCGCATTAGACAAGCATGCCTTGGCATACAATGCCAAAAGGAAGAAAGGTGCATTCAAAAAGAAAAAGAAATCTGAAACTAAAGAGGAAGCAGCAGCATGACACTACAAAACGAACCCATTAACAGGGAACAAGAAAAAGAAAAATATTGCCGATTCCAGAAAAGCGGTATCAAGTATATCGACTACAAAGAGCCTGACTTTTTGTTGAAATTGGTAAACGATCAGGGAAAGATTCTTCCCAGGCGTATTACGGGCACTACTTTGAAATACCAGAGAAAAGTTTCTCAGGCGATCAAGCGAGCACGGCATCTTGCCATCTTACCTTATGTTGGAGACTCAATCAAGTAAGACATGGAAGTAATACTAAGAGAAGACATCAAAGGTTTTGGCTACAAGAACGATACAGTAAAGGTGAAGCCAGGGTACGGTAGAAATTATCTGATCCCTCAAGGCATTGCCATTTTGGCGAATAAATCAAATCGAAAAATGATCGATGAGAATATTCGACAAGCAGCTCACAAAGCTGAGAAGTTACAAGCTGATGCAGATGCCATTGCAACTAGCATGGGCGAATTGACTTTAGATATCAAAACGAAGGCTGGCGATAGCGGAAAGATCTTTGGATCTATCACTGCGATTCAAGTTGCCGATGCTTTGAAAGAAAAAGGATTTGATATCGACAGAAAGAAAATCACAGTTGATACTATCAAGGAAGTAGGTGAGCACAAGGCAGTCATTGACTTGCATAAGAATGTACACCACACGATTACTTTGAATGTAGTTGCTGAGTAAGCTTTGAACAGCATAAATGAAAACCTCGTCCTTTGGATGAGGCTTTTTTTATGCGAGTGTCTTCATTGAATATCCTTTTGCTAAAACTGTATATATATGAAAGAAAAGGCATGTTGTGGAATCAATAATTCTATACTTATTCTCCACAAGTCCGCTTCACACACCTGCCTTTAGCTTCATATCTATCTTCATAATGTGATTAGCTAGCCATTTGATTAATACTCTATGAAACTCTTTCAACATATCAAGCTTCCTTGTTGTCTGCCGGAAATTGACCCGAAACTTCTTGTAATAAGCTAAAAATTTTTTATGTGCTGATTTATTTTCTTCATATGCAGGACATCTTTCACGCATCATGCAGGTTTCTTCCAAGCTAAAGTGAGTAGCACAATACATCTGGAAAAAATTCAGGATTATCTCCATTTTAATCCCTTCAAAATCTTTGTCTAGAATGCATTGCTCAAGATCATTTATATAATTGAAGAGAGATTGATGCTGCTCATCAACTTCTGTTACACCTGTTTCATACTTCGTTTCCCATTTTACCATAGTCAATTCACTTTCAGAAACAAAAATATTACATACATGAGGAATTTACTATCCAATTGATTTATTAATACTGACAACCGAGTAAAAAAGACCTTGAATTAAACCCTCTAAGAAAAATGCAATTGGTGGGGATTAATCCCCACCAATTTGATGATGGTTAAAGTGACAAAACTATTAGACATCATGGCTAAAACTACGAACTTATCTGGTCAACCTATTATAAGTCAGCTTCTTTCTTTTATCCCCAGACAGCTTGTTGAGTATTGTGTGGATGAGCATCAATCGGATCGCTATTATAAGACCATGACCACCTATCGGCAACTGGTTTTTCTGCTCTACGGGGTGATATCCAAATGTCATTCACTTCGAAATTTGTGTAAGGGTTTACTTTTCCTTAAAGATAGGTTAGGCTATTTGGGCATT
>JAAEPI010001376.1 GCA_024232835.1 Cytophagales bacterium | reverse complement strand
ATAATCGACTTTTAAGGGTTTCACAGGTCAGGAAAAATCCACTATTTAACATAGGAAGATTAAATTCACTACTGATGATGCTGAGGGTCTTGTGAATGTTTTCACCTGTTTTCAAGTTCAAGTGCATTATGGTAACTGGGTTACTGTAGCCAAAAGCACTTAACTCCTTCTTGCACCGAGGTTATGTCTAGCATAGCAATATTTGGAAAGCACTTAACCCCTTTGGTTTTGAGTTCGTACATGTCAAAAAAGGTAACTTTGGCAATTTACTGCTTGAATCACTTCACAAAATTGCCAATCACTGCCACAAATTAACCGGAACTTTTATCACTATAATAGTCCTCAATTTTCACCCTCTCCTTCGCTCTACTGCTCACTGGCAAGTCCTTGCACCACACCCGCTAAACAGATGGGATAATAGTGTCATCTCCAGAGCACATGGACTGGTTGAGGTTGTTGTACTTGCTCTGACTGATTTTCCTCATTCCTGTGTACTCTTTCTCCGATTCGGGAATTTTGCCTCCCCATTCTGGCACCTTTCACCTTTATGATTGAAAACTCTCCATCGAATAGGATTTCTTGGTTTTCTGAGTAATGGCTTGTTGAGGGCTCTCTTTCCAAAACTGCAGAATCTTCATTTTCAACCATGAAGCTTATCCCTTATCATTTTTGCCCTTGTTCTGGATCATTCTGGATGCAAGCGATTTCAAGCTAGTAGGTAGAATGTATCGAACTTCAGAGCCAGACAGTCGACTTTGCATGGATTTCTCTGTCGCACCAACTTCATGGTCTTTCACGT
>JAAEPI010001375.1 GCA_024232835.1 Cytophagales bacterium | reverse complement strand
TTATATAGCGCTGAAACTATTAACTAGAGGATTGGACGGGAACGTGGATTTTGGTAAAAAAGTCATAGAAAAGATTATTACACCGCCAATTATTGCGGAAAGAGACGCATTCCAGATCAAAATAGCCGAAAACGATCATGAAATCGAAGAGGCTATGCGCCTGCGTTATGAAGTATTTAATCTAGAGCAAGGTCAAGGCCTTGATTCGGCCGCACTCGATGAACTTGATAGAGATGAATTTGATAACTACTGTCTCCATCTGATTGTAGTCGAGGTTGAGACCAAACGTATTGTTGGCACCTATCGTATTCATCCTGGAAGAATTGCTAATGAAGCCATTGGCTTTTACTCCTCACGTGAATATCAGATTGAAGGGCTTGAAGCCATAGCTGACAACACTATCGAAATTGGACGCTCCTGCGTTCATCCTGACTTCCGAAATGGCGCAGTTGTAGCATTGCTGTGGTCAGGGATTGCAAATATCCTGAAACGCAGCGAAATGAACTTCCTTCTGGGCTGTGTCAGTTTGGAAACTACCGACCCGACTATCGGTTGGGCCATTTATGAGCACATGATGGAAAAAGGTCATGGCACTGACGTACTTAAAGCTGAAGCAGCCAAAGGCTATGAACTTGGTCATCCCGGAAAAAAAGAGATTCAAAAGGTTCTCGAAGAAGACCGCATTATGGTCAGAAAAAGCATGCCTCCACTGCTTAAAGGCTATCTAAGACTTGGAGCGGGAGTCTGCGGACCACCTGCGCTTGATGAAGAATTTGGATCAATTGACTATCTGGTATTGTTTGATTTGAGCAAAATGCCGGAAAAATATGTCAGGCATTTTTGCTGATTTGAATTGCTGAAAACTGTTGATGAGGTTGACAATGGCTTTCTTAAGGCGATTATACAAAATGTTGTTAA
>JAAEPI010001374.1 GCA_024232835.1 Cytophagales bacterium | reverse complement strand
GAATTGATTTCCAATGCGTCTGACGCCATTGATAAACTTCGTTATAAGTCACAAACAGATAATGACATTCTGGGTGATGATGCGGAGTTTAAAATCCAAATCAAGCGTGATGGCATCGCGCGAACTCTTGAGATCATTGATAACGGTATTGGAATGACGCATGATGAAGTTGTGGGAAATATCGGCACCATTGCTCAAAGCGGGACCACCGCTTTCATGGAAGCGCTTGAACAATCCAAAAAAGAAAACACGCTATCTGCCGAGTTAATTGGTCAATTTGGAATTGGTTTTTACAGCGCTTTTATGGTTGCTGATAAAATCACATTAACTACACGCGCGGCCGGATCTGATAAAGCGGTAAAATGGGAATCCACCGGAGATGGATCCTACACTATCGAAGAAGCAGAAAGAGGCAGCCGCGGCACTGCTATTCTTCTTCATTTAAAAAAGCAGGATAAGGATGAAAAAGACTATACAGATGAATGGACAATTCGCCAAATCATCCGGCAGCATTCCGATTTTGTTTCCTATCCCATACTCATGGATGTGGAAAAAGATGAACCGATTCCAGATAATGAACTCATTCGCGACAAAGACAACAAACCGGTAGGCGAGACCACGCGCAAGGTGATCAAAGAAGAAACCTTGAACTCCATGAAAGCTATCTGGGCCAAGGCTAAAAATGAGATTACT
>JAAEPI010001373.1 GCA_024232835.1 Cytophagales bacterium | reverse complement strand
GCCCTTAACCACGCGCCCCGGCTTAAAGATAATCACGTGCGTGCTAGATCCATGATCGAGCCAATAGTAGAGTGAGAGTCATTGCCTGTGAAGAAAGATCTCATCGTCCGAGGACACTCGTCAAGAATCTGGACATCAAGAGGATCTTGTGCATCAGTCAGCACGCCCGTTTAACAGCGGTGAGTGCGCCGAGTTATTTTGGTGTCATCACTCCACCTACACCTTTAGGTAGTGAATTTTGCTCAGCTCCCGCGATTCTTTGACTACCTCTGGTAGTCCCTGTAAGGAAAAAGCGTGCGTACTGAATTAATGCACACTGATGTATTACATGTTGTGCACAACGGACGACCAGAGGTAGTCAAGCGATTCGAAAATTACTCCCGATGGATTCGTAAACTACACGTCAACTACCACCAGTTAACGTGGAGAAACTCGGGAAATATAAAGAGAAAAAAATTTAAGAATCGCTCGGTGCTTAGGTGTTAGGACCTCAACTATCAACCCAAATTCCCTAAACTGCAAGCTTAATTATTGTCCGCAGAATCAATGCGGATTTCGCAGAAACCGGTCCTGCATTGATCAAATTTACTCACTCCGTTGTATTATGCATAATTGCATTGATTATAATATTCCTTTGTATGTAAACTTTGTTGATTTCAAGGCTGACTTTGATTCTATCAACCGGGGTTTTAGTTGGCATGCTTTTGGACATTATGGACTTCCTCAGCAGTATTTCGGGTGTTTCAGGCATTTTTCAGGAGCACAGTTAGTGCAGTCAAACATAACGAGGAGATTTCGGACTGGTTTTCGGTAGAATCTGGAACTGGTCAGGGGGATATTCAGGGACCCCCAGTGTTCAATGTTTGTATTAAATTTAATTTTGCTGCCTTGCTCTGTCCCACTCCCAGAGCTGTACAGTAAAACCCCTCTATAACGCGCCCCTCTATAACGCGGAACCACTGTATAACGCGGTTTTTCTGGCCGATTTTTTTCATCCCTTTTTTAAGAAAATTTATCTCTTAGGAATTACATATCTTAAATGTAGGTGCTTTTCTTTTACTTGTCTCATCATCATGATTTATCTGACTTTGAGTAATGTAGCATTCAATAAGTGAGACCAACTTATAGAGCTATTGAATGAATATTTTTAATTATGACAATACAAAATTAAAGGAATACTATATAT
>JAAEPI010001372.1 GCA_024232835.1 Cytophagales bacterium | reverse complement strand
TTTATTTTATTAAAATACTTGACACCTCTACCCAGGAATATTTTTTTCTCTGTTGCTTTCGAACCATACGAATCGTTCCATTCGCCCATCTTTCTTCCCAGATAATAGCCATCCCAAAAGCCACGATTATAGACAGTGGCGAGTTGCTCCATCCAGCTTTTGATTTTTTCTTGTGAAAATGAACCATCTTCTACTGACTTCCTTGCCTCGTTGTAACAGCGGACTGTGGTATCGACATAATCAGCCGAGCGACCTCTCCCTTCGATTTTCAAAACGCTGACACCAGCTTCTAGTACTTTATCCAGAAAGCCGATTGTACAAAGGTCTTTGGCACTCATGATGTATTCATTGTCGATCGCTAATTCCTCACCGCTCGCTTTGTCAGTTACCACATATTCTCTTCTGCAATTCTGTATGCATGCCCCTCTGTTTGCAGATGCATTATCCGAATGAAGACTTAGGTAACATTTTCCAGACATGGCCATGCAGAGCGCCCCATGTGCAAACACCTCCACCCGAATCAAATTACCCGAAGGGCCTTTGATTTGCCTTCGCTCAATTTCTCTAGTGATATCTGAAACTTGGCGTAGACTCAACTCACGGGCTAGCACCATCACATCAGCAAAAACGGAATAAAACTCAATAGTATCGATATTGCTAATATTGGCCTGAGTAGAAACGTGAACGGGCATTCCAACTTTTTGGCAATAGGCCATGGCTGCATGGTCAGAGATAATAATTCCGGAAACGGCGCTCTTTTTGGCTTGATCGACCAATGTTTTCATCAAACGGATGTCATGATCATAAAGTACCGTATTGATTGTCAGATATGTTTTTACCTGATATTGTGTGCAAGTTTCAACGATTTTTTCGAGATCTTCTGTAGAGAAATTGATGGATGATCGGGCGCGCATATTGAGTTGCTCAACACCGAAATATACCGAGTCGCATCCAGCATCTACGGCTGCTCTGAGGGATTCAAAGGATCCTGCTGGAGCCATGATTTCGGTCATCATGGAGTTGTTGTTCATCCGGCAAAATTATCCAAAGGGAACTATGATTCAAGAAAAAGATTACGTGGTTCCTAATTTTGATTGCGTGAGCAAATTCTAAAGAGAGGACTAGATTGATTAATCAAATACAAGTCGTATTTACCCTAGTGAGTTTCCCAGCTTTTTTGAACCATATCCTGGATATGCTTTTTCAGCTCGCCTTCCTCATTCAATTCTTTGAATTTCTCAAGCGTTTCATTACTTGCAACATCGCCTTTTATATTCTTGATTGCTGTATAGGCATTTAGAATTCCCACAATTCCCCTTACCATAGAATCAATTTCGCTTGTTTCTATACCTTGGTTATTTATAAGGTAGAGCATTTTCCCAAAGAGGTAGATACCTTGGAGGTCATCGACATATTCGTAATTGGATTGTTGAAGGATTGGGATAATGTAGCCGTCCAATTTGACCGTCAAATGTGGGCAACCAAGCACCCACTTCATTACGTACCTCGCCACCTCTTTTGATTCCTCATTTTCGATGAGGGGATTGTTTTCTAACCACTGGATGTTCTTGACAATTTTAGCTTCAACCTCCTTGTAGTCTTGCGGGATTTTCCAGTTTTGGTTGCCACTTATGTCCTGAGAGAAGGAATGGGTAGAAAATAATATGATTAAAAATACGATTCCGGCCAGCTTTTTCATAATGATCTCATTTATTGAGTGATTTGATCTATTAAGGGGAAAATTACAAAAGAGTGGGTAGTTGGAATCAATCTTTGTGAGGAACGGAAAATTTAGGATTGAAATGGAACACTTCGATGTTGAATCATTTTAGCTGCCTGAATTATCTTGCATCGAATGCCTTCACCCACTTCCATACTAAAGCAATATTGGGGATTCGACACCTTCAGGGATTTGCAACTAGAGATTATTGAATCAGTGCTAGAAGGAAAAGACACTCTGGCTTTGCTACCGACTGGAGGTGGAAAGTCGGTTTGTTTTCAGGTGCCTGCGTTGTGCATGGATGGCCTGTGCATTGTAGTCACTCCTTTGATTGCTCTGATGAAAGATCAGGTGTCTCAACTAAAGAAACGCGGAATTTCGGCTAAGGCTATATTCTCCGGAATGACCAGCCGAGAGATCGACATCACCTTGGATAATTGTATTTATGGAGACACCAAGTTTCTCTACGTTTCGCCTGAGCGATTGAAAACCAAAATATTTCAAGAGCGATTGCTGAAAATGAATGTATGCCTGCTCGCGATTGATGAGGCACATTGCATTTCACAATGGGGGTATGATTTTCGCCCAGCCTATCTCGAAATTGTTGAAATAAAAAAGTACATAGCCGATGCTTCTTTGATTGCCCTCACAGCCACAGCCACAAAAGAGGTGAAGGAGGACATTGTTGGAAAATTGGAAATGAGCGATGCAGCCATTTTTCAAAAGAGTTTCGCCAGGCCAAATTTATCTTACTCCGTTTTCAGGTTGGAAGCGAAGGAACAAAAACTGGTAGAAATACTTGACAAGGTAGGAGGAACGAGTATTGTTTACGCTCGAACCAGAAAGCGAACGCAAGAAATAGCCTCATTTCTAAAATCGCATGGTATCTCAGCGGCATTTTATCATGCCGGATTGCAATCTAAGGAACGAATGGATCGGCAGGATCGATGGATCAATAATCAAGTTCGAGTAATTGTATCTACGAATGCGTTTGGAATGGGAATAGACAAACCAGACGTGCGCACAGTGATTCACATGGACGTTCCCGATTCGCTGGAGGCGTATTATCAAGAGGCAGGCAGAGCCGGTCGCGACGAGCGCATAGCTTTCGGTGTGGTGTTGTTTCACAAGAAGGATACACGAGATCTTATGGATCGCGCTGAACAACATGGTGTCACTCCCGAACTTATACGCCGAACTTATCAAGGGCTGGCCAACTATTATAAACTGGCTGTTGGGAGCCATGGAATGGAAAGCCTTCCCTTTCAAATTGCAGAATTTGCGAAAGCATATGATTTGAAACCGCTGGAAGTTTTGAAAGCACTGAAACATTTGAAAGAGATTGGAATTGTTCAACTGTCGGAGGGCATATTCGAACAGGCTAAACTTCACATTTTGATTTCAAATAATGAACTCTACACCTATGAAGTGGCCAATGTCAAATTTGATTTGTTGTTAAAAAATATACTTAGGTTATACGGGGGTGAACTCTATCAAAATTATATTCCTATTAAAGAGCAAGACATAGCTCAATTGATGAAACAGCCGCTGGATCTGGTCAAGGAACAGTTGGTTTATTTAGCGTCACAGGGAGTGTTGGATTACAGACCGTTCTCTGACCAACCAACCATTACTTTTTTAGTACCTCGGATGGTGACCGCTGATCTACCAATCGATGTGACGTTCATAAAATCAAGAAAGGATAATGCAATCAAGAAGGCAAAAGCAATGATTGATTATCTGGAATCGGCTACTCGTTGCAGAACCAGAATTTTGCAGGCATACTTTGATGAGATAACGGATGAGAATTGTGGAGCTTGCGATTTTTGTCTAAATCAAAAGAGGAATCGTGTCGATTTACCTATGACTGAAGTATTAAAAAAAATTAAATCCGGACAAGACTCCATTGCGAAGCTTAAAATGCAATTAAAAAACCATAGGAGTGAACAGATACTACAAGCTGTTCGCGTGTTGATTGAAGATGGTAAGGTGAAAATGGAGAAAGATCGATTCTATCCGATCTAAACCGAGAAGCTTTCACCGCATCCGCAGGTACGTGTGGCGTTGGGGTTAACGAATTGAAATCCTTTACCGTTCAGTCCATCAGAAAAGTTGAGCGTGGTGCCAAGCAAGTAAAGAAGACTCTTCTTATCTACCAATATTTTCACACCCTTGTCTTCAAACACTTCATCCGATTCATCAATATGAGCATCAAAATCCAAATCGTACATCAGTCCTGAGCACCCACCCCCTTTTACAGAAACACGGATATTATGGTCTTCAGAATGGCCTTCTTCAATTTTTAATTCTGAAATTCTTTCAAGTGCTTTATCCGTTACTGCTATCATTCGACTTCTGATTAGATGCTGATTTTAAGATAAGTTTAGGTAAAATTCAAAACCTTTCGATAGGCAGAAAAGTTTCATCATTTTTGCAAAACTAAAGAATATCGTCATTTCGAGGATTGTTTGTGTAGGGCCTGTCTGGCGAAGGAATCTTTTAAAGAGATTGCTTCAGTCGTGCCTTCCTCGCTATGACGTAAGTAATTATAGAGTTATGGTACGAAAAGTAGAACATATTGGCATTGCAGTTAAAGATCTTTCTAATGCGAATGAACTATTTAGCAAGCTATTCGGCAAGGCTTCTTACAAGGAGGAAATGGTGGAATCAGAAGGGGTGATCACTTCTTTTTTTCAACTCGGAGAGACGAAAATTGAGCTCCTTGAGGGGAATGAGGATAGCGCAATTGCGAAGTTCATTGAGAAGAGGGGAGAAGGGATTCACCACATTGCATTTGACGTGGAGGATATCCATGCGGAGATGATACGACTAGAAGGAGAAGGATTTCAATTGCTGAATAAGGAACCCAAGAAAGGAGCCGACAATAAATTAATATGCTTTCTGCACCCGAAATCAGCGAATGGGGTATTAGTGGAATTATGTCAGGAGATAGGTGAATAATGGAGTAGTTGATTTAGAACGGAATCTGCGGTTATCTGCGAAATTTGCAGGAGAAAAAAATGGAAAATGAGCGACGAAAAACGAACAGAAATAAGTGACCTGGGTGAATTCGGATTGATTGAAAAAATCAATGAATCAGCAAGAGCCGAACTAACAACTACCATCAAGGGAATCGGGGATGATGCCAGCGTACACGATGCTGGAGACAAGTATATCCTGATATCCACCGACTTGCTGATCGAAGGTGTTCATTTTGACCTGGCCTACATGCCGATTCAGCATTTGGGCTTCAAAGCCATCGCCGTGAATATTTCTGACATTGTTGCTATGAATGGGACTCCTAAACAAATGACCGTAAGCTTGGCACTTAGCAATAGATTTTCCGCTGAAGCTGTTCAGGTTTTTTATGAAGGAGTGAAGGCAGCTTGTGAAAAATATAATGTGGATTTGGTGGGTGGAGATACCACAGCTTCACCATCAGGTTTGATGATATCTGTGACCGCAATGGGCGAATGTGACAAAGAAAAAATTGTCTACCGATCCGGTGCTAAGGAAAATGACATTCTCTGCGTGTCTGGAGATTTTGGTGGTGCATTAGTTGGACTACAGGTATTAGAGCGTGAGAAACAAGAATTTCTTGCAAATCCAGAAATGCAACCGAAGCTTGATGACTATGAATACATCGTTGGCCGCCAGCTTAGACCCCAGGCACGATTAGATATTGTCCATGAACTGGCTCAAGTGGGTGTTGTTCCGACTTCTATGATCGATGTGTCAGATGGGTTAACTTCTGACTTATTCCATATCTGCAAGCAATCGGATGTTGGTTTTTCAATTTATGAAGACAAGCTTCCAATTGACAAGCAAACTTTTGAGACAGCTGCGGAATTTAGCATGGATCCGAATGCCTGTGCGCTGAATGGAGGAGAAGATTACGAACTGGCTTTCACGGTGAAACAAGAAGATTTCGATAAGATTGAAAAGTTCGAGGATATTAGTTCAATCGGCTACATGCACTCAAAAGAGAAGGGTAGAGTACTAGTTACCAGTGGCAATCAGATTATTGAGTTGGAAGCGAAGGGCTGGAAGCATTTTTGAGCTCATTACCTTAGATTATTAATCTTCCTAATGGCCTGTGTCATCACTTTCCTCTTCCCCAGGCTCATCCAGCAGTTGCATTAAGGGCGTATCCTTCATATCCTCCAGTGTATCAATATCATTGAGCGTTTCCAGCGTGTGACACTCTAATTCCAGATTCTTTATTTCGGCCATCAACTCATCAAACACTTTTTCATGGCTGTATTCTTTTCCTTCAAAGAGTGCAGGGCATGGTCCATTCAGGCCAAGAAGATAGTAGCCACCATCCTTCGCTGGTCCCACAACCACATCATTTATTTCTAGCTGATCAAAAGCCTCTTCCAAATGTTTTGGCTCTAGTTCATGGCAATCACTGCCTATGATTGTTACTCGGCTGTATCCTCTGTCAAATGCATGTTGGAAAGCATTTTGCATTTTCCCCCCAAGTGAGTTTCCCGACTGAATATTATATTCAGTGTCCTCTCCCTGAAACATGTCTTCCACTTCTACATACTCTGAATAAAAAACCATTTTATCTGCATCAGCTTTGCTAACCACATCACTCGTATATGCCACCAGTTCTTGATACACGTCGAGTGCCAGGAACATTCCTATTTTTTCGGCAAGACGAGTTTTCACCATACCTGGAATGAAATTTTTAACGAAAATGATCAGGAAATTATCAGCCATTTTTTTAGTTGATTATTAAAAATGAACGCCAAAAATACAACGAAATATTCAGCCATGATCCATATCATCGGAAGGAAATATTCGTCAGTTGCATAGCCCATATACGTGAGAAAAATCATAAGAGACCAAATGATTGGATAAATATATCCGCTGAATATCGCCAGCATTAAAAGTGGCAGTATATACCAGGGATGCACCGTAGTGGCAAACAACAGGTAACTCGTGAGCACAAAAAGCATGACTTTTTCTGGTGGCCACTTCTTGAAGTATCCGATTAAGGAAATGGTAATAATAGAAATAAAAGAAGCCAGGGAAAGTAGTGGCCCAATGGTTATTATTTCGTTTTCGCCTGTGAGACTAAAGCCGATTTCTTTTACAAGGAAGAAGATACTTGCATTGAATTCAAAATTTCGAAAATATAGTGATAGACTTGATTGCATTCCAGCAACAAACTCTGGACTATAAAGTGGACTGAGCGCTGCAATAGCAATTATCAAAGTGACCAGTGTGAAATTTATTTTCTTCTGGTTGATGTCCTTAAAAAAGAAGAAAGGCAGGAAAATGAACGGGAGAAGCTTAGTCCCAATTGCCAGACCCATACCAAATGCAGACTTCAGTGTCTTGCTCGAATAGAAATGATAGAGCGAAAACGTTAAAAAGAAAATTACGAGGCTTTCGAAGTGAAGATTACCTACCCCTTCAAGAATTATTAGTGGATTCAGGAAATATAGAAAAGCCAAATTTTCATTTAATTCCTTTTTGATCAATAACTTTTTGAGGTAGTGAAAAGTGCCAACATCTGCAGCCAACAAAACCAGTCGGATAACTCCGGCCGCAACTAGCCAGTTGTCACTTACCATAACTGCAACCCAGAATATCGCCTGATTGATAGGTGGGTAGACGGTGAAATAATCGGGTGAATTAAGCAAGTTGAAGAGTTCAGGAGAGAGTCCTGATATCCCTTTGTCTGTATAATAAGCTGGAAGCTCAGCGAACGGATTTATTCCGTTCTTCAAAAGAAGTCCATCCCATAAAAATCGATAGAGATCGTCCGAAAGATAGGGAAGAGAAAAGAATAGACTTGCTCGAGCTAAAATTCCGAGATAGTAAAGCGCTTTAGTTTCTTCGTTTTTCCAAACGGTCAGATAGATACCGAAAACCGAAATGAATGTAATTAATAAAACTGATGAGTTGGATCGATCAACGACGTTACCGATCAGAGCTATTCCTGCAAGAAAAAGGAAACTCAACGCATAGAAGACTATGCGCCGATTGTCAGGCATTCTTATTAATCGGCATTAGCTGTTTCAAGAAAATAAAGCCAAATCCAAAAGCTAGCATTCCATGGAAGAACACAAGACCATAATCCCCCAGCCTGATTCCAGACACGATCCCGAAAATGAAATAAAGTGCAAGTAGCCCTTCCATTAGGGTGACGGGCGTCAATACTTTTTCAAGGTAAATGTTATTTTTCCAGGAGTCATCCCTAGATTGGATGTTGTATTTGGGTGTTCGAATAAACGGCGTTTTTACTCCAAAAAAACCTTCGATTACTGCAATAGAATTGTGCAAAGCCAGTCCCATTGAAAAGGTGAGGAAGAGAGGAAACTGACTTGCGAAAAACTTAAATGTGTACTCAGGGTGTACAGTCTTTGTCGAGACCCAATAAAAGAGACCCATGGCAAAAAAACCAATAAGAAAGATGCTTCCCAAGTCAAAAATAATTCCAAGCTGAGGGTTAAATTCTTTGATATACAGCATCGGAATAGATAGCACGGCAGCAATTAATAGAAACAAAAAAACAGTGCTATTAAGTAAATGAAGTACAGCTCTCACTTTGTGTGAAAGTTCCAGAGGGGACTTTATTACAGACATTAGCGTCTTTCGTGCAGTTTCAGCAGCCCCTTTTGTCCATCGGTATTGTTGGGATCTAACGGCAGGAATTAAGACTGGTAGCTCGGCTGGAGATACCACATCTTCTAAGAATTGAAACTTCCAGCCTTTCAACTGAGCTCGATAACTCAAATCAAGATCTTCAGTCAGTGTGTCATGTTGCCATCCTCCAGAATCCTCGATACACTTCTTTCTCCAAACTCCTGCGGTTCCATTGAAATTGATAAAGCTACCAGCTGCCTGTCGACCTTTTTGCTCGACAGTAAAGTGAGCATTTAGTCCGAATGCCTGCATCTGAGTGAGCAAGCTATAGTTTTGGTTAAGATGACCCCATCGAGTCTGTACCATACCGGTTTTCTCATTTTTAAAATATGCGATGGTCTTCAGAAGGAAGTTTTCTTCAGGTAAGAAATCTGCATCAAAAATGGCAATAAATTCCGCATCGGTTTTCTGCATTCCGTACTGAAGGGCTCCAGCTTTATATCCTACTCGATCAGGTCTACGCACATGCTCAATTGGTACATTTCTACCTTTGAGCTCATTAATTTTTTTTCTTACAATGTCTAAAGTTTCATCATCGGAATCATCTAGTACCTGAATTTCCAATTTGTCTTTTGGGTATTTGAGTTTGGATACGCACTCAAGCAATCTATCAACCACATACAGCTCATTGTATATAGGAAGTTGAACGACCACACGAGGGTATTCGTCCAAAGGTTCAATGGTGTCTGCTTTGATTTTCTTTGCCTTCATATAGTGCCAAGCCAGATTAAACTGACCCAGACTAAATATGCAAATAACCAAAAGAGCAACTCCGTATCCGGCAATTACCATCCACTCCATAGCATTCTTAGGTTCTATCGGTATTTAAAAATGGTATACAAAATTTTGTATCCCGCCATCAAAGCTCCTTTTATTGTACCGGATACTTTGGACTTGCCAACACGTACCCGATAGTCAACCGGAATTTCAACGAACCGCAAAGATAGCTTAGCTATTTTTAACTGCATCTCTACTGTCCATCCGAATGTTCGGTCTTTCATGTGTAACAGTAGCAGGGAAGAGTACTTTATGGCTCTAAAGGGGCCAAGATCGGTGTATTTGACACCATAAATTAATTTCAAAAGTTTGGTGGATAGCCAATTACCGAATATTTGAGGAAAAGTCATGGATCCTCGCTGTTTTTGACCAAGCGCACGGCTTCCAATCACCATTTCTGCCTTATTTCCGATGATTGGTTGTATTAATTCAACCATCTTCTCTGGATAATCGGAGTGATCACCATCTAGAAATACCACAATATCCGGTTGTGTCGAGCTGTTTTTGATATACTCCATCCCTTTCAGACAAGCATTTCCATACCCTTTTTTAGATTGGAGAATGACAGTAGCTCCTCTTTTTTTCGCAGCTTCTGCAGTATTATCAGAGGAGTCATTATCCACAACTATTACTTCAGAGACCAATCGTTTTGGAATCTCATCAATAACTAAACCCACAGCATTTTCTTCGTTATATGCAGGGATAATTACTCGGATGTCAGGATTGTTCAACTTTGAATATTTATGAGAGGACAAATGTAAGAATGAACAAAATCAAAGATTCCAAAAAATTCCAAGCGTGGTATTGGGGCTTGCAAGGGTTTTCTTACCCGAGAGATAGATCGTGTGGTTAACGGAAATCCCAAATTTGTCTGAAAATTTAAGTGCCAATTCTGGGGCAATGGTGAGCAACTCCATATTGTTATTAAAAATGTTCGAATTGGTAGATTCCGTATTGTCTCCATTTCTTAACGAGTTGATTGATTGGAATTTCAGAATTGAGATTAATACGTCATTGACATGGCCAATTTCTCCGCCAAATTGTATCTCTTCTGAAAATCCCTTGGAGCGAAAATTTACACCAAGTAATGAAGATGCATAAAAGCCGTTTTCAAAAGAATGTCCCGATTCGATTTTGATCAGCTGATTGAATTCCCCATCTCCGGTTTGAAGGGATGCTTCACCACCAGAAGTGTCGGTGGATGTAGTACCTGTGGGCAAACCAAACGTTGCACTCATACTGAGAACATTTGGTTTGTCAACAACGAGCCCAAACCTGAAACCGACATTGATATCCCCGAAGGTAGTTATCGAACCATCTGGCTCTCCAAATTGAGTCCCAAGTTTGGCAGTAGTTGCAAATGGCAGGTACGTAACTAATGTAAGGTGATCGGTGAGGCCATATTCTCCATAAAGACTTAAAGTGTAAAAACCGAGATCTCTTCCTAACCTTGTTTTAGTTCCGGATTCATCAAAAAAATGCATACCATTGATCATGGAATAACCGAGCTTGTAATAACCAGTGCCTTTCTTTTTTGGCCAACCACTGGCTAATGAAGAAAAGGAGGAAAATAATAATATTATGATCAGGAATCTATTCATAAATTGTTGCTAATAATTTCACTCTGGTGAATTTAGACACTATTTCTACCTTTTTTTGGTCCGTTTTCCAGTTTGAGGACTCCTCTCGGACAGACGGCTGAGCAGATTCCACACCCAACGCATGAAGAGCGAACTATATTTTCTCCTCTTTGCGCGTACCATCTCACATCAATTCCTTGTTCACAATAGGTAGAGCAGTTGCCGCAAGAAATACACTGCCCTCCATTTGTAGTAATTCTGAACCTTGATTTGAACCGTTGGATCAGTCCCATGTAGCCTGCCAGTGGACAGCCGAATCGGCACCAAACCCGATTACCAAGCAGGGGATAAAAGCCAACCCCGATTACGCCTGAGAACATAGCACCAATTAGGAAGGCGTAAGGTTTACGAAAGGTGCTACCAATGCTCATTCCAAATATTTGTCCAGTGCCTGCGAAGTAGCCATAAAGAGTGACGGCAGTAACCACAAAAATGAAAACCATGATTAAGTGAATCATCCACCTCTCATTTTTCCATACTGAGAGTTTTTTAGATGAAAGGTGTCTGAATGGATCACCAGCAGTTTCGGCTAGACCCCCACAGCCACACACCCAGGAGCAGTACCAACGTTTGCCTGCAAAGTAGGTGATGATCGGGGTTACCACCGCAAAGAGTAAAATCCCCCAAACCAAAAAAATCATCCCTGATGAGCTTGCTTGCATGTTCTTCAAATGCCAGGGCTCGAAGAAGTAATAGTTGAGTGGCCACATGTTTTTAAGATCCTTAGCGAAATATGGCGAATCAGAATTCATTCCCTCCATAATTTCTGGAATTAAATAAGCCAGAAACAATTGTGAAATCACCACCACTATTGTGCGAATAAGTTGATATCGATTGTGCCGATATTTCAACATGAATTTCACACCAAGTGAAATAATTATTAACGTGTAGAGCGTGCCATACATGAACCATTGCGTAGCTGCTTGGCTCTTGAAGAATATGCTTAAAGGATCGAAGAGTGCCACTATTCCAGTATTGCCTTCTTTGGATTGACCGAGCATTTCGGGAAACCAATAAAGAAAAATATAAAAACCCGTGAGGACGATTCCCACAACCCAACCGATTGCACCACGATTTGTTAGGGAGGTTTGATATACACCATTGTTTTTAATCCCTGCTGGTAGGTTCTTATATTTCTGAAAAGAATAAATACTCGTACCTATTAGTATTCCCATCAAAGAAATTGGAAGAAAAATGGAGCTGTCTAAAGTGACCCCTGCCCAGGTGATAAGGAGGATGAGTACACTCGTACCTGCAAGGAGAAGACCTACTTTCTGAAGAATGTCCGTCTTCGGATTGGCTATTGATATTGAGTCGTTCATGTTGTTTTATTTCAACCACAGAGAAACTGAGTTAACAGAGATTTTAATACGAGGAGGTTTTCCTCTGTGATCTCAGGGTTCTCTGCAATGATTCTATTCTTCATAATATTTATTTATCAATCTTTTGATACCTTTTGTGAGCTGAGTCACATTGAAATTTATTAGCAATCCAATTTCGGTATTCGTTAGTTTCATATAGGTCAAAGTCTGGGCAATATGAATATCCTCAACCTGCTTGACAGCTTTTAATTCAACAACCACGTCTTCTTCAACAAAAAGATCAATTCGATAGCCACAGTCCATTTCCACATTTCGATAAACTAGAGGAAGGGACTTTTCTTTTTCTACATTAAGACCAGTCTGCTGGAGTTCATAAAATAGGCATTCTTGATACGCAGATTCTAAAAGCCCAGGTCCGAGTTCTTTGTGTACTCTTATTGCTGCTCCAATTATCTTTTCCGTTATTTCGTTTGTTTCTAGCATGTATTTATCTCACCACAGAGAAATAGAGTAAACAGGGTCTTTCTGAAGGTGTTTTTTTTGTTTTTCTCAGTGATCTCTGCGCTCTCTGTGGTTAAAAATTTTAAGTTTAAATCATTTCTAAAATCCGCTTCCAGCTCTTCTTCTTTACCTGAATACTTGTTCCGTTTTCTCGATTGAATTTCTCAACTATCACCCCTTCATGTTGCTTGTAAAACTCAGGATCGAAGTTGGCGTCCTTGAGATGTCCAAGCGCATACTCGACGTTCTTGCTTGTAGTAATCCATCGATTAAATACTTCATGGCGCATTCGAATTCCGAAATTATTGCACCCTATTAATTGATGGTTGACTTTATCAAAAACTAATCTCAAACACATTTTCCCGTCAGGATGCTCCCAATAAAATTCTCCTTCGTTTTGAGCCCGATTGGGGGAGACTTGTCCATACGTTTGATATTCTAGATCTAGAAATTTTGCGGAATTGAACCAAACACCAGGCTCATATTTTGTCCGGCTACCTGTAACTGTCTTGGCCACAGTTTCCCCCATCATGCGGCCCACGTACCACACCGCCTCGATTGATCGTCTTCCAGTTGGAGGGTTCTTCAACTGTGTACAATCTCCAATGGCAAAAACATCCTCTTGATTAGTTTCTAAATATTCATCTGCAACAATGCCTTTATCAATTTCCAGATTTGTCGATTGTAGAAAAGCTACATTCGGAGATACTCCAACAGTTAGTCCAACGAATTGACAAGGTATTGTTTCTCCTGATGAGGTGGTAACAGCCTTTACATTTCCGTTTCCATCGTCCACAATTTCTTTGAGTTCTGTGTCTAACCTCAGATCAATCCCATGTTCCAGAATATGACGGTTAATCATTTGCGCTTCCTCCAGCGGCAACACCGGACCCCAGAAATGCTGTTCCCTTACAAGCATTGTCACTGGGATATGACGAGAATGAAGCATCTCGGCCATTTCTATCCCGATGAGTCCGCCACCAACGATTACTGCACGTTCAATTCCTTTGGTGTGGACTTCCATTGATTCCAAATCCTGCAAATTGTACAGCCCCTGTACACCATTTAAGTCTTGTCCTGGCCAGCCAAATTTGTTCGACTTGGATCCAGTCGCTAGAATGAGCTTGTCATAGTTGACAGAATCACCGGATTCGAAGGTCAACTTCTTTGTATCGAAATCCACATCTTTCACCCAGGCTCTCAGCAGTTCGATTCTATTTTTCTTCCAAAACCAATCCTCATAAGGTTTGGTATGTTCGTATTTCATATGTCCCATATAGATGTACATGAGGGCAGTCCGAGAGAAGAAATGATCCGTTTCTCCTGAAATAACTGTGATTTTATGGTCTGAATTTTTACGGATGTGACGTGCTGCCGTAATGCCTGCTATGCCGTTTCCAATGATGACAATATGTTCCATAGGTGAATTCGAATGCCTAAGATACGTGCTTACTTCCACCTCAGATTTGTATTTGCTTCAATTATGAGTTTTAATGTCCAAGAAGAGACATACGATCAAAATGATTTGAACCGTTCTGTCAGTATTTGTGTGGTGAAATAGTTGGAGCGATATCTCAGCGCAATCTATAGGTCGCACTCCCGCTATTCGCTTTACTACGTGTCGCTGCTATCGGGGCTAGGTTGAAGTGGTAGTGCTTTTTTAATTTCTGCTTTTTAGTAATTCTAAGACAGTTAATCCAAGGGTTGAAAATTTATACTCATTTGGTCTCGAATTAATCAATATCCTTTCCTGGACAAAGAAATTTCTATTTCGTTGCTCATCTTTATTATTATTAACCCGACGGAACTAAACAATGATAGAACCCTTCCATATC
>JAAEPI010001371.1 GCA_024232835.1 Cytophagales bacterium | reverse complement strand
TTGATGCCTATCGCTTAGATAAGACACAAAAAAGCGTAATAGGGAACCATCGATATTATATTGATGTTTAAGCTTATTCAAAATTATATCATGGTTGACTGAGTCAAAGGCCTTTTGGAAATCAAAATATATGATGTCGGCCCTGACTCTGTCATTTAGGGAAAGTGCCAAGCTGTCACAGAAAGATACAAGCTGGGTGCAGCATGATTTTGACTCCATGAATCCATGCTGCCTGGAGTCAATCAAGTACTCACACCTTCGCAGAAGCTCTTTTCTGATTATTCGTTCATAAACTTTCATAATTAGACTAGTTAGGGATATTGGTCTGTAATTAGAAACATCGATTTTAGAGCCTTTCTTATGGATAGGAACAACATTTGCTACTTTCCATAAGGCAGGAATTTGTCCAGTAGTGTATGACATGTGAAAGAGGAGGGACAAAGGTACTGCTAAACTATTGGAACACTTCTTTAGGACTTTACCATTGATCTTATCGGGTCCTTGAGCCTTGTTAGGATCAAGATTTCTTAACAGATTTTCAATGTCATTAATGTCAAATTCGATTGCAAATAGATGATCATGGGAAAAATCGATGTCTATACTATAATTACTAGACTCAGAAAATTGATCTTTAAAGAAGTCATTAAAAAGTTCACATTGCCCCAACGGATCTGAGCGTATGCGATCTCCATAATTGACTGCTTCAGGAATGCGATGAGAATTAGACTTTGATTTAACATAAGACCAAAATTTCTTATTGATGAGATTCCGATTGTCACTGTCTTCAAAGTTGGCATTCATTTTTTGGTCAACAAGATTTCTATATTCTCTTCTAGCCAGAGAGAATTTCATGTATTTATCTGTATCATTATCGGACCCTTTCCAATCCTTATGCAACCTTTCTTTTTTCCTGCAAAGATTATAAACATCGGAATCAAACCAAGGAGGCTGAAATTCATCAGAAACAGTCATTTTGGGGATATTTTTGTCACAGATTTGATCAAACTTTGTCTTAAAACTGGACCATGCTAGATCTACTGAGCAATTTATAAAGAGATTACC
>JAAEPI010001370.1 GCA_024232835.1 Cytophagales bacterium | reverse complement strand
CTTGTAGATAATAAAGCCTGCAATGGAGATTTCAAAAAGAATCCTTTTCACTTTCAACATTATGACGTTGAATTTATATCACTACTCAAGAATGGGCAAAGTCTTCCATCTACACCATTAGAACTGAACTTTGCTAATGGAAAATATATGCGGGACTATATGAATATGATTCAAGGCTTAGAACTTTACTGCAAGGATGAATCCAATGGAATAACTCCATATGATTTTGCTAATGGAAGCACTTTCTTCATCTTCAACTTGACACCGGATTTGAACTATGGAGGTGCATGTGGACAAAAATTCGAGCAAACCAACCTGCGATTAGACATGAAGTTTGCAAAAGCTCTACCGAATAGTATAAATGTAATACTATTCTCCATCTATGACGGACAGATTGAAATTACAAAAGCCGGATCTATCTTTCGATGGTAACTACTACAAACGAATTACAATACTGGATGAGGAAAAAGTCGGATTTCCTTGGTGTATTTGCCCGTGATGAAGTCAAAAATATACCTAATCGACAATGTTGCTTCATTGCTAATACCGACACTTCTAACTTACCCGGAAAGCATTGGATAGCAGTAAAGATAATAAATAATACAGCCTACTATTTCGATCCCTTTGGTTGGATTCCTATGAGAAGTATTTGCAAAGAACTCCCTGTTAAAGAAGTCAAGTCAACAATGAATCGCTCCCAGGAAGGAAATATGTGTGGACCACACTGCGTTTTCTTCCTATACAACAACTGTATTGCTGAAAGTGATAAGCAAGCCCTCAGCTTTATAAACAATAATTTGAAATAAGTCAGCGCCAATTATGAATGTAGTTCTCGCATCAAATTCATGCGATAAACTCTATGGAAATATCAAATTCCCTGAGAACGAGTCAATTGGTATGGATCTTAAGGAAACTACCTGTACTGCCAACATTCCTACGATTATTGATGAATACATTTCGATT
>JAAEPI010001369.1 GCA_024232835.1 Cytophagales bacterium | reverse complement strand
GGGTATCATCTATGCTGGGGATTGGAAAACAATCTGGCAATGGCTGCAAATTTAATTTTCTATAATCAACAACAAAGCGATTCGTCCCATCCGGCTTGCGAATTAGGATAACAGGGCTACTATAAGGAGATTTACTCTCTCGAACTATTCCAGCCTGAACCATTTCTTGAATCTCTCTGTCCACTTCCGGTCATTGAGCTATTGGTGTTCGGTATGGTCGTGACTTGAAGGGAGGAGCATCACCAGTGTCAATGGAATGTTCACAATCTTTTGCTTTACCTAGATCAAAGCGTTGTTTACTAAACCTGTCTGCATATTTGTGCAGCAAATCCTTTAGCTGCTTTTTCTGGTTTTCTGACAAATCATTAGAAATCTTTATTTCTTTAATATCTTCATAATCTACATTTACTTCCAGCATGAATAATTTATCATTTGATTTCCTTCTGGTAATCTCCGTTATAGTCATCAACCCACTTTTCCTGTCAAGTGGTGAGAAAAATTCAGCGGGCTGTCTCTGATCATTTATCTCTACCATGTCCAATGAGGTGAGCAGATTAATTCTTTCTGGCTCATCCATGGCTTCTTGTGTTTGTCCATCTGGACATACAGACTTCCCTGTAGGTATGTAATATCCACTCACTTCACATGCTGCTGCTACAGTTGACCTGGGGTATATGTACGCTGGAGCAAATCCAGGGTTAATGATCATTACTGGGACAGAGCCAACATTATTTGGTGCTGCCAATATTTGACCCAAGGCCAGTCCTGTTGTTTGCAGGAAGCTGTCGACTGGATCTAACATGAATGGTTTTCCTTCTTCTTCATTTTGGAACCCTTGCAACTTTGCAACAAGGGTTGCCTGAGTGCGAGGGGGGATTTCTATTCCTTGTTCCAGACACACTTTTCTTGCTGCTTTTGGTGCTCCAATAGGGAGTGTGCTTTGATTAAATTGTGCCATGCCATTCTTGTAATCGATTGTGAACTTTGGGATGTGGCTAAGTAGATCAGTACCAATTATGCATTCATATTTCACTGATGTGTCAGGGGCAATGTGAACTTCATGGGAGAAACTTTCATTGCCAATTTTCATATTGACAATTTTAGTACCCAAAAATGACAATGTGTGTCCTGTCATTGATGTGGCTGTGGTCAATTTGGGTGGTGCAAGCTCAGTTAAGTTAAGCCTCTTCACAGTTCTGGCTGGTAGTACAGTTAAGGTCGAACCAGTGTCTAACAAAGCAATTATTTCCACACCCTGTATTGTGATCGGGAACTCCGATGGTCCTAATCGGATATAGGGTTTTGATGGCTGTGAGCAAGTGACATTTTGTGCACTGCAAGTTTTCATCATTAATATTCTTCCTTCACATTTGTTGAGGATGCATGCATCTGTATGGTCTGGAGAAGTTATTTTGTAAAAATATGGCTGTACTTGTTCGCTTGTAGCCTGTTGAGAACTAGATGGTTGTGGTTGAGCTTCATTTTTGTCACTTGCATTAGAACGTTCTCTGGCTTCTTCCAAGATGTGTTCTTCCACAATGTCACTAAATCTGACACTTTTCTTACTGGGGATCCCCGATTGTCGTTTAAGAGGTGGCTTCGGATGATCCATTTCAACTTGGATAGCTTGTGGCTTTTTGAACCGTGCCCTAACAAATGCAGGAATGTTCAATGTCAACTTTTCCTGAATTTGCTTAGGAAGACAGGCATCCATTATTACTAATATGGTGACTTTGCAACACACCAAAAATATCCAAAGTTGAAATGTCAGCTTTCATGCCCCACAAGAAACCAAAAAGCCCTCGTCTAACAATGTTTTGACTTAATATATTGGCTTCTTCAGAGTACTGATCTGTCTGTTCTCTCAAAACATCCATGATTTTGTTGTGCCGTTTGAATGTGTTAATTATTTCTTCAAGCCGAACTTTTGACTGAAAGTCTGTCAATTTGTACATGATCAATTCCTGAAAGACAGTTGTTTGTAATTCAATGTGTGTGGTAAAGTTTGACCAATGCAGATGCATCCTAGGTATTTTGTTTACTTCGAGGGCAGATAATTTTCCAGTTTTGCCATTG
>JAAEPI010001368.1 GCA_024232835.1 Cytophagales bacterium | reverse complement strand
GGAAGAAAACCTTACAACTGAGAATAAATAAACTCCCGGGCGGGGGCTTTATTATTATGAATGAGGCTAATAATTATACATCCCGGGTATATTGAAAATTATAGTTCCCTCTCGTCCATGGAAATAGGTTGGATCAATAATTTCCTGCAAAATTATTTTGTATTTTTCTGTATTAATTAAATATTAAAAGATAATTCTGTATTAAATTGAGTAGAAAAAATTGTACCTGGCGTTCGCTGACAACGCTATATAATTGCTGATTGTGAGAGAACATGTCATATTGGGGTAGCAGCGCCAATGATTTGCTATCCCCAGTTTGTTGATAATCATTGCCATCATAATCACCATTCATTTTCTTCTCTTCTTAGGTGTGGAATTTCTCTTGAGTAAAGCAGCTAATTGCTCTCTTATGTTAGCCTTCCTCGCTGGCCTTTTCTTGGTTCCTTTTTTGGTGGGCGTCTTCTTTTTTCCACTTGTCTTCTTTCCCTTGGATTTTCTTGACTTCTTAGCTGAGCTTCTCCTGCGCTGTCGCTTGGATGCAGTAGCGCCGCCAATGTTTGTTGCCTCTGTGCCAGCACCACTAAGTGTAGTACCTCCACCAAGCAACTTGTCAATTTTGCGAGCAGCTTCTCGTGCTTTTTGGGCTTCTGCTTCGTAATCGACTGTTGTAGTAGCGGGTGGGGGCGCTTGACGATACTGTTCCGATTGTCTCAGTAGAACGTTTGGGGTACTAGGGGCATTATACAAACCACGCAAACCCAATGACATATGTAACAAGACACGCGCAATACAGTAATTATTCGAACGTGAGCATCAGCCTCTTGCGAAATACCAGAGAAATTGAGAAAGCAATTTGACGTTTCTCGCACGTGACAACTTCTTGGCTGGAAAGGTGAGAAATGGAAAGCGATAAAGAATTAATGAGCCCGGGCAATACTGGAACGAAGGTTAAATATGGAGGTCTCAGGCGCAGGGTATCGTTCCCTTGCATGGGCCAGCCCTTCTTGCCCATTACGGAAAATAGGTCCAAGTCCAACAATGAACTCGTTCGTGGGGTGCATTGGTCCGCGTTCCATAATCCAGGTGCTTGCGGAATTAGCAGATGTTGTTTAACCAGGAGGTTTTCGAAATTCAGTAATGCTCCGCTGTATGAGAGATCACGGCGCAGATCGTAATCCCACTTCTTTGGAGTAACGTGAATAGAGCCAGCAGGTAACACAGGATCCAATATTTTGAGGAAATTGCACAGATTTGGCGAAATTTTTACCGCGTAATTGAGACCAACAGTTATTTGAAACTTGTAATTCGCTGCACCAGTTCCCCTGCTGAACTCCAGAGCATCATTGGTGCTTTCGAATAGTTCGCTGATTTGCAGGAGCACGTCTTCATAATC
>JAAEPI010001367.1 GCA_024232835.1 Cytophagales bacterium | reverse complement strand
TTATTGGAGGTTTTACGGTACGTGGATTCCCTTCTGCGAAATTCTCTGAAAGGGGTTTATCAGAGGCGGAAGTGGACGCGAGACTTTCCAATGTGATCACGATTTTTCGCAACATCGAAGACAAGGATATTTTTCAGAAGGTCTTTGCGACATTATTTTTTAAATTGTAATTTGGACAAGTTGTGATTTGATTTAATTCTTCGTGCATTTTTCAGTTCTACCGTCAACAGGGCTACTTTGGGCAGATTTTCGAGTTTTTCCAAGAAAAGTTTTTTGTGGTGCTGCTGGCTCTAAAGTTACACCAGAGAGCAGGATCAGAAGTAACTTTTCCACGCCCTGACCAAAGTAGCCCCTCTGTTGATGGTATTCGAAGAATCTCACTCATCGGCCGATCCAAGAAGGGGTCTCGGTTTCAATGGATGCCGAGGAGTAATTGATGATTGACAAACTACATGTAAAGGTAAGAAGAAATTGGATGGTGAAAATGCTCGACTGCTCAGTGGGCGATGTCTTGTTCCAGTTGTGATTGATTAATCTATAGACGAAACCTTGCGCAGACCTCCGCAGATACACAATGCAGGGTAAGTTGTGATGTCAAATTTCTTTGCGATTGAC
>JAAEPI010001366.1 GCA_024232835.1 Cytophagales bacterium | reverse complement strand
TTGTTACTTCATTTACTTTCCGAAAATCAACGCAGATTCGTACTGATCCGTCTGGTTTGCTGACTGCTATGATAGGACTAGCTTAGTCACTCCAACTCTCTCGAATGATCCCCATCTCTAACATCGTATTAATCTCCTCATCGATCTTGTCACAGATAGTAATCGGCGTTCTCCTCAGTGGTTGTGCAATGGGTTTTGAATCTCCCGTATTTATTTCAACTTCCACTAAGTTGCAATCACCCAATTCATGTTCTTCCACTGCAAAAACGTCATTATAATCCACTAGAATTTCCTTTACTTTCAATTGCTCTTCCTCTGTTGCCTCCTCTCCAAATGGTACTATTCCCAGTAGTTCTTCTACTCGTCCATTCGATAATCCTTCACTTCGCAATTTCTCGTTTTGTTCTAACTTTTCTTGATGACTTTCTTCTCTTTCAACCACCTCCATTCTAAACTGATCGTAGGAAAACAAATGAGCTTTCCCTATCGTGCCCACTGTTGCATTTTTATGCACGCAAATTGGCATTTGAGCACTATCATTTTGAACTGGTAAGGTAAAATTTCCTTTCTTTCCCA
>JAAEPI010001365.1 GCA_024232835.1 Cytophagales bacterium | reverse complement strand
CCAATTGGTAATCGTATTGGGATGGACACCCATAATTAAGGCTACATCCTTTTTGCGCATTCCCTTACCTATCATCCCCATAGCTCACTTTCGCAAAGGATCGCGTACTACATCTGTTATCTTTCTGAAATCCTCCTTTTCCATGACAAAAAGATACAAAATAGTATAAAATATCCCTAGTCTATTACTGCCCAGTTAATAGTAAGGTCAAAGGTTTAATTTCTCAATCTTGTATCCGCATAACCGCTTAAACGGTTTTTAATTTTTTCGCTAACTCAGTACTTTTGTTTCAGATTCTCTAATCATGGACAAATTCTCCTATCTCGCCAACGCTCATCCTGACTACATAGATGAGCTTTATAAGGACTTTCAAAACGATCCAGAAAGCATTGATATCTCTTGGAAGAAGTTCTTTGAAGGGTTTGATTTTGCTCAGGCTAATTATTCTGACAAATCAAATGTCTCAGTAACCGGATCCTCTAAAGAGATTTTGGTTCGAAATCTTATTTATAATTATCGATCACTAGCGCACTTAAAATCTGACACGAATCCGGTCCGTCCTCGCAGGCCGCATGAAGTCAACTTTGAACTATCGAATTTTGGATTGTCAGATACTGACCTAAACGAGAAGTTTGAAATTGGAGCAGAAATTGGGTTGGGAAAGGTCACACTCAAAGAGATTGCCAATAAACTCAAAAAGGTTTATCTCGGTTCAATTGGATTCGAATATTTCCACATACGTGAACCAGAAATTCTCGCATGGTTAAAAATAAAAATTGAGAATGAAGGAGCCAACATAAACCCACCCCTCGATGAGAAAAGACAAATTCATTCCAAGCTAGCAGAGGCATCTGTATTTGAGAATTTCCTTCACACCAAATACATGGGGCAAAAGAGATTTTCACTTGAAGGAGGAGAAAATACAATTCCTGCCCTTGACAAAATCATACGTAGGTCATCGGAGCTGGATGCGGATGAGGTGATAATCGGGATGGCGCATAGGGGACGATTGAATGTACTCGCCAACATCATGGGCAAAACTTATGATGAAATATTTAATGAATTTGAAGGTGGTTCTGATCCAGACCTTACCATGGGTGATGGTGATGTCAAATACCATTTGGGTTATGCATCGTATTTGGAAACTGAACCTGACAAAAAAATATACGTGAAGCTTGCACCCAATCCTTCCCACCTCGAAGCAGTCAATCCGATGGTGCTGGGAATGACTAGAGCACAGATTGATGATGAATATCGTGGCGACAAATCAAAGGCTATTCCCGTATTGATTCATGGTGATGCAGCAATAGCCGGGCAGGGGATTGTGTATGAGTGTATTCAAATGTCCCAGTTGGATGGTTATAGCACTGGAGGTACGATTCATTTTGTGATTAACAATCAGGTGGGATTCACAACAGACTATGATGATGCCCGATCCAGTATTTATTGTACAGACCTTGCTAAGATCGTTGATGCACCCATCTTGCATGTAAATGGAGATGATGCAGAAGCTGTGGCATTTTGCGCGAACCTTGCCGTTGAATACAGACAAAAATTTCAACAAGACATTTTCATTGATATGTTGTGCTACAGACGGCATGGTCACAATGAGAGTGATGAACCAAAATTCACTCAACCGAAGCTTTATAGCTTCATTTCCAAACATCCTAATCCCAGAGAGGTCTATGTGAAAAAGCTTACCGAAAAAGGGGACGCGAGTTCGGATGAAATCGCACAATTCAATAAGGATTTTAAGCAACTCCTACAGGACAGGCTAAATGAAGTGAAACAAAAACCATTGCCATATAAGCCTCAAAAAATAGAGGAAGAATGGAAGTTTTTGCGCTATTCTCATCCGGGAGATTTTGATGAATCGCCCGACACGTCGATAACAAAGGAAGAGGTAGAGCAAGTAGCTAAAGCTTTAACTGGACTGCCAAAGGGATTCAAACCGCTAAAGCAAATTGACAAGTTGATTAAGGATCGGAAGACGGCCTTTTTTGAGAATAAGCTGTTAGGCTGGGCAGATGCTGAACTACTTGCCTATGGCTCATTGTTGGCCGATGGCCGAATTGTGAGGATGTCAGGGCAGGATGTGAAGCGAGGAACTTTCTCGCATCGTCATTCCTACTTTTTTGATTCTAATACAAATGAGCCCTATTGTGGACTCGATCATGTGACTAAGGATCAGGAACCTTTTAGGATATATAACTCGCTGTTATCCGAATTTGGCGTGTTGGGATTTGAATATGGTTATGCCATGTCTACGCCCAATGCACTTGTTATCTGGGAAGCCCAATTTGGTGATTTTGCCAATGGTGCCCAGGTGATGACCGATCAATTCATCTCCAGTGCCGAATCGAAATGGCAAAGGATGAATGGACTTGTGATGTTACTTCCGCATGGGTACGAAGGGCAGGGACCAGAACATTCGAGTGCACGAATTGAACGCTTTCTACAGTTGTGCGCACAGGGAAACATGATTATTGCCAACATCACGAAATCATCGAATTTATTTCATTTAATTAGAAGACAGACAGCTTGGGAGTTCAGAAAACCGAGTATTATTTTTTCTCCAAAATCTTTGTTGAGACATCAGAATGTAGCTTCTTCATTGGAGGAATTCACAAATGGAAAATTCCAAGAGGTGATTGGTGATTCGTATGTCACTAATAGTGCGGTCACCAAAGTTCTTCTTTGTACAGGTAAGATTTACTTTGACTTGCGAGAAGAACAGCAAAAACGCAAAGCAAAAGACACAGCAATTATCAGGTTGGAGCAGCTGTATCCATTTCCAAAAAACCAAATAGATGCAATTCTCAAAAAATTCAAGAAGCCAAAATTGGTTTGGGTGCAAGAAGAGTCTGCCAACATGGGTTGCTGGTCTTTTATGCTAAGAATTTGTGATTATAAACTCGAACGAGTTTCGCGTAAAGCAAGTGCTTCTCCTGCTACGGGATTTGCGAAAATTCATAAGAAAGAACAAGCTGAAATAGTGACCAAAGCATTTACAAACTAATTAGAAAAGACATGAGTGTTGAAATGAAAGTGCCCACTGTCGGCGAATCAATTACAGAAGTGACCATAGCCTCATGGGCGGTAGAAGACGGAGAATTCGTGGAAATGGATGACATCATCTGCGAACTGGAATCTGATAAAGCCACCTTCGAGGTAGCTGCCGAGGTATCAGGTCAACTGAAAATCAAGGCTCAGGAAGGAGATACGCTGGAAATCGGTGGTGTACTTTGTGAAATTGATGAAAAAGTAAGCGGTACAGCTAAGCCAAAGGAAACTAAAGATGCGCCGATGACTGAATCAAAACCTACTGGTGAAATCCTTGAAATGAAAGTCCCAACAGTGGGTGAGTCCATTACAGAAGTGACACTTTCTGTCTGGACAAAAGCTGATGGGGATTTCGTGGAGCTGGATGAAAATATTGCCGAAATTGAATCAGATAAGGCCACTTTCGACCTTCCTGCAGAGGGACAGGGTATTCTACGAATCGTGGCTCAAGAAGGAGATACACTTGAGATTAGTGCATTGATTTGCAAAATTGAAACTTCAGATTCTCCTCCAACAGAAACGCAAAATTCTGATCAACCTGAAGCTCGAAACTCGGAACACGAAACCTCCAACTCATATGCCACAGGACATGCGTCACCAGCTGCGGCCAAAATTCTAAGTGAAAAAGGAATAGATAGTTCTGAGGTTGCTGGCACAGGAAGAGATGGACGCATAACCAAAGAGGATGCAATGACAGCTCAAAAATCAGCTCCCAAGTCTGTAGAAAGCAAACCAGCAGCGCCTGCATTTGAGGCACCTGTAATTGGTGGAGGTGTTAGCCGTGAGCAGCGACGAGAGAAAATGAGTTCACTACGAAAGACTGTTTCAAGAAGGCTGGTTTCTGTAAAGAACGAAACGGCCATGCTCACTACGTTCAATGAGGTGAACATGAAACCCATTATGGAGCTTAGAAAGAAGCATAAAGAAGCGTTCAAGGAGAAGCATGGTGTCGGACTTGGCTTTATGTCATTCTTTACAAAAGCCTGCTGTACTGCCTTGCAAGAGTGGCCGGCAGTAAACGCCATGATTGATGAGAATGAGTTGGTGTACAATGACTTTTGCGATATTTCAATTGCTGTATCTGCACCGAAAGGGCTGGTTGTGCCGGTCATCCGAAGTGCTGAATCGTTGAGTTTTGTTCAGATTGAAAAGGAGGTTGTTAGATTGGCGACCAAGGCACGAGATAACAAACTGAGCATTGATGAGATGCAAGGTGGCACATTCACATTAACAAATGGGGGTGTTTTTGGCTCCATGATGAGTACACCGATTATCAATGCGCCACAATCTGCAATACTGGGAATGCACAATATTGTTGAGCGACCAATGGCCGTAAATGGAGAAGTTGAAATATTGCCGATGATGTATCTAGCACTTTCCTATGATCATCGAATTATTGATGGGCGAGAGAGTGTAAGTTTCTTGGTGAGAGTGAAGGAGTTGTTAGAAGATCCTTCTAGACTCCTTTTGGGAGTTTAAAGTGTAATTGGATTTTGGATTAATGGATGTTAGAATATGCATGACTACAAGAAATTAGACGTCTGGAGTAAATCAATGGATTTGGTAAAGAAAGTTTATGATGTATCTTCATCATTTCCAGATAAAGAGAAGTTCGGGCTCATATCTCAAATGCGTCGATGCTCGGTATCAATACCATCCAACATTGCAGAGGGAGCAGGAAGAATTTCAGATAAAGAATTCAATAATTTCTTGTCGTATTCTCTAGGTTCCGCATTTGAATTAGAAACACGACTACTTCTTTCTGTGAGGTTAGAGTTTGTTAAAGAAGAGAAAGTTAGAAACATTTTAAGTGAGTTGGAATCGATTTGCAAAATGATCCATTCTTTGAAAAAACGAATATCCAATGTCTAACTACCAAAATCCAAATACCATTTCTCAATGAAATACCAAGTAACAATAATCGGATCTGGTCCTGGCGGATATGTAGCAGCGATTCGTTGCGCACAGTTAGGGATGAAAACAGCCATTATAGAAAAATACAATACGCTCGGCGGAACATGCCTCAATGTTGGATGCATTCCGTCCAAGGCGCTGTTGGATTCGACTCATCATTTTCATGATGCAGAGCACACCTTCAAGGAGCATGGCATTGACATTCCAAAACCAAAGGCTAATCTGACTCAGATGATCGCCAGGAAGGCAGATGTGGTAAAGCAGAATACGGCAGGTATCGACTACCTAATGAAGAAGAACAAGATAGATGTATTTCATGGGATGGGTAGCTTCTTGGATAGTACTACCATCCAGATAGATGGGAAAAAGAAAGAGACGATCACAGCCGAAAACGTCATCATTGCAACGGGATCAAAGCCAGCAAATCTTCCCTTTATCAAATTAGATAAAGAAAGAATCATCACCAGCACCGAAGCACTAGCGTTGAAAGAAATCCCAAAGCACATGATTGTGATTGGTGGGGGTGTAATAGGTGTGGAATTGGGGTCTGTTTATGCTCGATTGGGAGCTAAGGTCTCTGTAGTTGAGTTTTTGGATAATCTCATTCCAAACATGGATACGACCATGGGCAAGGAACTTAAAAAGTCTTTGTCAGGTATTGGATTTGAGCATTATTTGGGACATAAAGTGACAGCTGTAGATCGCAGAGGGAAAAATGTGACCGTGACAGCCGAGAATAAGAAAGGTGAAAATGTGGAGTTGAAAGGGGATTACTGCCTCGTCTCCATAGGACGTAGACCTTACACCGATAAACTTGGTCTGGATAAGGCTGGCGTACAGGTGGATGATAAAGGACGAGTGGAAGTTGATGCGCATCTGCGTACCAATGTCCCGAATGTTTATGCAATTGGCGATGTGGTGAAGGGAGCCATGCTTGCACATAAGGCGGAAGAAGAAGGCGTACTTGTGGCTGAACAGTTGGCAGGACAAAAGCCGCATATCAACTATGATCTTATTCCTGGAGTGGTGTACACTTGGCCAGAGGTGGCTTCTGTTGGTAGTACGGAAGAACAACTCAAAAAGCAGGATCGTGCTTACAAAGTGGGTAAGTTCCCATTTAAAGCCCTCGGACGAGCTCGGGCGAGTATGGATACAGAAGGATTGGTGAAAATCTTAGCTGATAAGCAAACGGACGAAATTTTGGGTATTCATATCATTGGCGCAAGAGCAGCAGATATGATTGCTGCAGGTGTGACAGCCATGGAATACCGCGCTTCTGCGGAGGATGTTTCCCGAATAAGCCATGCCCATCCTACCTACATGGAGGCGGTTAAGGAAGCATGCCTGGATGCTGCAGAGGGGAGGGCGATTCATTCATAGTTGAGTCACTCGTTAAAATACCATTCTGAGAATACGACAGGTTAGAATTAACCAAATTGGACAAATCACTGTATATTAGATCATAAGATATTAAATTGAATCACATGGAGAGATCAGAATTCAAGAAAGAGCTCAAACGCCACAAACCCCAAATTGATGCCAGTATCCAGTTTCTTCACAAAGGATTGCGGAATTACCAAAAATCAATCGTTTAATGATGTAGTGGCATTGTAATATCAAATAACAAAATGATCAAACTGACCCTCATCTTCGCCACCATTTCAGGCATGCTCTCTGTTGGTCTTGGTGCATTTGGTGCGCATGTACTTAAGGAAAAATTAGAAGTCTCAAGACTTCTATTAACTTACCAAACGGCTGTCCAATATCAGTTTTACCATACCTTGGTTTTGCTGGCTATTGGGTTGCTCATGACCAAATACTCAAGCCACTGGCTGAGTTATTCCAGTTATGCGATGATGATTGGGATCATAGTTTTTTCAGGGTCGCTTTATGTGCTCAGTCTGAGCGGAGTGAAGTGGCTTGGTGCGATTACTCCTCTGGGTGGTCTGGCATTTATCCTTGGTTGGGGGTGCTTGTTGATGGCTTGCCTGAAGATTGAGTTTTAGCAATCACCAATTCCCTTTGTAACTTCCCTCAATGAAACCCGTCTACTGGCTTTCTCTTTTATATGTAGTTGTTGGCGTTTGCCTGTTTACCATTTATGGAATCAAGTATGTCAATGATTCGCATAGATATCTGGAGTATGCCAATAACCTCAGGTCAGGATTCTATTTTGAGAAGCACAATTTTTGGTACATCGGATACGTGCTATTCATTTATATAGTCACCACTATTCATGATAGTTACGAAGTGATTGTATTGGCTCAGTATACTTACGGGCTAATCGCCGTTTGGTGCTTGTTCAAATCAGGAATTAGGCTATTCAAAAGCGAGATGATGGCGACAGTTTCGGCTCTATTGTTCATACTCTTTATTGAAATAACCACGTGGCATTCTTATCTACTTGCCGAATCCTTTCTTACGAGTTCGGTCTGCATTTCAATCTATTTTTTAAGCAGATTACTTGGCGGAGACAAAACACCATGGATAATTGTGGGGTGTGTGATAATTGTTTTGTTAACCGCTTTCGCAAAGCCGACCGGGTTTGCCATTATCGTGTCAATAGGTGTTGTTTTTTCGGTTCGATGGTTGAAGAAAATTAATCAAACTATCGTTCGATGGATTGCAGGCATTGTCCCTCTCTTGCTAATTGGAGTACTGGCAAACAATATACTCAGCACCTTCAATGTAGTTGGCCATTATCTATCCGGAGAGGTTGTCTTTGCCAGCTCGAAACAACCAGAGGCCATGACGCATGAATCTTTGTTCATTTCGGTCCCAGAGGATTTATATGTTCCGACCAAAGACAATGGAGCTGTAGTTGAAATTGCATCATTTTTATGGATGAATCCAATGTATTCGGCTGAGCTATTTTTTAAGAAAATGTTCTACTTTGTTTTTCACATTCGGCCATATTGGTCGATTTGGCATAATATTTTTTCATTGGTGTTTTTGGTACCACTATATGTCTCACTCGTTCGAGTTGGTATAAGGGTAAAGCTGAAATCAGATGCCACGATCTTTGCTTTTGTCTTTTTGTTACTGAATGTAATTCTGATAAGTGCGACTTCAGTAGATTGGGATGGTCGGTTTCTTATGCCAATACTCCCTGTAGTTTTCTTGATCGGAGCGAAGGAATTGGTTCAGCTAATAATTTCTAAAAAGCCCGACTCAGTTTCCTGATTTTTTCTTTTTCTTCTTCTTTTTGAAGAGGTTGGTCACTTTGTCCTTTGCTTTTTCTTCCGCCTTCTTTGTGACCTCTTCTTTGGTCTCTTTGACCTTTTCTTCGACCACAGCTTTTGCTGTATCTACTTTTTCCGTGACTTGCTCTTTCGCTTTCTTTTTCACTTCTGTAACTTTCTTATCAACCTTTTCTTTTGTCTCAGCGACTTTTTTATCAACTTTTTCCTTGACCTGAGCCTTCACACTGGCGGTGAGACTACCCTCACCTCCATCAGGTTTTGCGCTTAGCAATTTTATTTTTGGATCATCATAGGTTCCACTTATTCCAATATTCAAATTGAGAAATTCAGAAGCCAAACTACTAACACCAGGAATTTTGGCTAATGCCTGATTCACAGCTTGTCCGACAGCCCCGGAAGGCACTTTCATCGCCATGGCATAGTCCAGACTTCCATCTATCCCTGTGCTACCAGAAATCACGGTCTCATTTCCACCTATTGTCATATCAAAAGGCTTTACACTCAACCGACCTTCCTCTATTTTCATAGAAAGCATCAAATCTTTGAGTTTTGCCAGTTGCTCAGAATCTCTGGACTTTATATTGGCAAGTTTTGTAACCCCATCTAAGGCCTTCACATTTTTCAACGTGGCATCTGCAATCTCCACAAGACCAGACCCGCTCAGAGAATTCATAAGCGGCATCATGTCAGATCCAAGCACTCCGCTCGCAGCAAAGTTTGTTGAGAAGCTCCCAGTCATTTTGTTCGCTACCGGTACCAATTTCTGAATCGGAATGAATGCTTTGAATGACTCAGGAATCGACAATTCCTTAATGCCAAAATCAAAATCAAATGTTGGTTGTTCTGGCACACTGGCATAAGAACCATCCATGGTGAACGAGCCCCCAAGAAGATTGAAGCCGGCACCATCGAGAATAACAGCACCATTTTTCACCAAAATATTTCCTTTAAAGTCCTCAAGCGTTAGGTTGTCATACAGCAGTTCATCGACATTGGAAGAAAGAGTGAGGTCGATGTTTTGAGGAATGCGAACAACTTCCAAACTAGTGGTGTCGGCAGGAGCTTCCTCTTCGAGTGACACTTCGTCGGTAGTCATCCATTCGTTTAGATCTACTTTTTTTGATGAGAAGTTCAAAGTGCCCAGAAGTTTTTCGTTCTCGGCAATCGCAAAAGGGAGATAGTTTGTCAGAATTCCATTAATGTTCAGGTCAGTTTTTCCTGCATTCGCAGCAAATGTTTTTACTTCAATTTTTTCAGGATCGAATTCAGCTTCCACGTTGGACATACCAAATCCCTGAGGGAGATCATTATTTTCAAAATAGAAATCCTTGATATTTAGCTGTCCTGAAGTTGGTAAATTACCCCAGTTTTCAGCTTCTATATCTGACATTTTTCCGGCAGTTTGAAGAGAGGCTATGATGTTGCCTTGTAACGTTGTACTATCAAGCGGCAAGATTTGACTTAGTTTTTCCAAATCCAATTCTCCGACAAAAGAAAGATCCCACTGATAATCTTCAAGGTTTTCAAAATCAAGTGTTACTGTTGCCTTTTGCTCCGCCAATATACTGCTATAGTCAATGGTGACACTGGTTTTAGTCATGTCAGCTGAAGGATAATCAAGCGAAAAACCAAGTTGGATTTTCTCTAGCGGTTGAGGCAGATCGGGAGCGGATACTTTTCCGTCGTTTATTTGCAAATTTGTTTTGACCTGAGGCATGGAATTATCGTTGTAAACGCCTTTCACTATTCCATCAAAATTGATTTCCCCAGACGCTTCAATTCCGTCGAGGTATTCTTCGTACGCTCCAGGGATGAGTGAAAGGACACTCTTCATGTCGATTTCTTTTCCTGAAAAAGTGATATCAAGATTAATGTCGTCACTTGGCATGCCTATAATACCATCAAACGCCATTGCAAAATCGTTGACAGCCACGCGATTCTCATCAAAGGTGAACGTCATATTGGCTAAATCCATGTTCATAGTCACGTCAGCGTATACCGACTTATTGGAAAGATATTCTGTGCCTTCATAACCCAGGGAGAAATCATCGATATTGGTATTTGTGATCATCTGAAATACATCTGCAGAAAAATCACCAGATCCTGAATGATTCAGATCTCCTAACGTGGTGTAGAAATCCATGGACTGGTCATAGTACACCACATCCGCATGATTTATTTCCCATCGGTTGATTTTGATACTAAGTGGTTCTGTTTCTTCAGATCCTTCTTCGACGGGTTCTTCATCGACATCTTCCGTGGGGGCGGCAATATCATAATTAGCAGTGCCATCTTCCAAAACCATTATCAGGATTTTAGGTTCGTCAAGCTGAATTTTATTTATAGTGATTTCATCAAGCAATGACATCAGGTCAATAGTCAATTCAAAGTTTTTGACTGACATCAGCGTATCCTCCTCGAAAACCCCTTCTCCTATTATTCCAAAATCACCCATTTGGATAGATACATTTGGAAAGCTTCTGAACAATGAAACACCAAACTCATCGACATCATAGAAAACCGTGGCATTAAGATTCTTAGCAATCTCAACATCAATTGCATTTTTGATATCGTTCTTGTAGATAATAGGAATTAAAATAGCCCCCAATAGGATGAGTCCGATAAGACCCCCTATTATTTTCAATATGAGTTTTACTACCTTGTTCATGACTGTACGGACGAGTCCGCTATTTTGTAAGTGTTATGAATATATCTTCAACCAATTGTAGTTTGATTTCATTGTTTGTCTGACTCAGGATTTTGTACTGAATACCCGGCTCTTCTGGCGAATTTTGAAGTTCCAAAGTGTCACCACTCGCCTTCCAAAACTGAGAGTGCATGAGGGTGTCTGAATAGAAGATACATCCATCATAACCATAGGCAGCTATTGTCAACTCGTCTTCATCAAAATTGAACGAGCCGTCCATTTCAAATTTCAATTCGTTGGTCAACTCGCCATATCCCGCAGGATCAGTCGTCCATTTTGCTTTCCACTTGCCTTGAAAAGCGTCATCTTCTAAGGTCGTACAGCCAACCAAAATGACTAGAATAATTAGTGCTACTTTCTTCATGTCAAAAATACTTTAAAAGGAAATCAATATTCAAACGCTTGAATTTATTGTACGGGGGATAAAGATTCTTAGCCATTGTGAAACCAACTCGCTGCTTGAGAATAGATTTCTGATTTGAAAACTCTAAAAACCCATACCTGCCATGCGACTTCCCAATTCCGCTATTATTCACACCTCCAAATGGCATTGATGGGTGGCCAAACTGAATTACTGTATCATTCACCGCAAATGATCCGGCGCTCGTCCTGCGCTTAAATTGTTCCACTACTTTTTTATTTCGAGCAAAAATATAGGCTGCTAACGCCTTGGGTCTTGAGTTGACTAAGTCGATTGCCTCATCAATGTCAGTAAAAGACTTCACCATACAAATAGGGCCAAAGATTTCATTTTCATTTAAATGAGTTCCTTTCCCAACATCCTCAACAATTGATGGCCCCATGCGTCGGGTTTCAGGATTAGATTCGGCCTCATAAGAGACCCTGGCACCAGCTTCCACGGCTTGATCCTTCCATTGAGACAGGCGATTATAATGATCCTCTGAGATAATGCTAGTATAAGAACCCTCACCCCCATATAATATTTCTGCTTCTTTTTGTAGTTGTTCTAAAAAGGAGGTCTTTATTTTTTCGTGAACAAACACATAATCTGGAGCCACGCATGTTTGTCCTGCATTTAGCCACTTCCCCCAGGCGATCTTCTTTGCTGCGTCTTTGATATTTACAGATTCATCAACAATACATGGCGACTTACCACCCAACTCCAGAGTGACGGAAGCGAGATGCTTAGAGGCTGCTTCCATTACTATTTTACCAACACGAGGAGATCCGGTGAAAAATATATGGTCAAATGGTAGTTTGAGTAATTCTGTTGAGACATCCACACCACCGGTAAAGACAGCTACCAAGTCATCATCGAAAAGCTCCTCGACCATTTCTTTAAGAAGCAGAGAAGTATGTGTTGAAATTTCAGAGGGTTTCAATAGTACGGTGTTGCCTGCAGCGATTGCGGAAATCAATGGATTAACGCCAAGGTTGAAAGGATAATTCCAAGGAGAAATAATAAGAGCTCGTCCTTTTGGCTCGTAATAGACTTCTGCTTTTGTGCCAATAAATGCCAGCGACGTACTTTCTGGTTTTGGCATCACCCAATACTTGAGATTTCGGATGGCTTTTCGGACTTCACCCAAAGTAACCCATGTCTCACACAAATCCACTTCTTCCTGTGGCTTTCGGAGGTCTTTGTAAACGGCTTCTTGTATTCGAGTTCTGTTCGCAAGAATCCAATCGCGTAAATCTTTCAATCTGCGAATTCTTGCTTTTATTGGGTCAGTTCTAAGCTCTAGACTTTTGGCACCTTGCTTTTCGAATACCTCGTTAATGTTCATGACTTAAAGTTAACCGTATGAAATTAAAAAAAGCAGCCAACTAGCTGCTTCCTTTTTATGTGTCTTTTGCTATCTATTCCTTTATGGTAAACTCCACTCTTCGGTTCTTGGCTTGATTAGCCTTCTTGTCGTTAGGAAATGCGGGTTTGGTCTCTCCGTATCCGACATATTCAAGCCGATCTTTAGCAATTCCTCTTTCAAGGAAATAGTTGTACACAGCACGAGCTCGCTTTTTTGACAAGCTCCAATTATACTCAGCTGCTCCTATTGAGTCGGTATGACCCGCAATCACAATGCTCTCTAGTGTACCATCTTGCATTAATTTATGTACCCGCCCCAATTCAGGATAGGAGGAGGTTTGCAATATTGATCTATCGAAATCGAAGAAGATATTATTGAAAACCACCGCTAAGCCAGAGCCTTTTGGTACAAGACTCAAATCTTGATTTATCGTATCAGTCTCTGTTAGATTATTGAAATCAAAGTTCTCTGATTGAGAAAAATATCCTTCCGCAGTTGGAACAATACCATATCTAGCTCCAGGAAGCACAGTGAGGCGGTAAAAGCCATCGTCATCACTTATTGCTGTTCCAATATCAACACCATCAGGCAAACGCTCGATTAGTACACTGGCGCCAGACACTACTTCTTCAGTCTTTGTATCATAGACAATTCCCTGAACAGTGATGGTCACCTCATCTTCAATTAAATGCCGCATCGATTCATAGATGGGACCGGTTTTTTCAACAAACAAATCTTCCACTTTGAATGTAAAGATGTCCATATCTTCTCCTTCATCGCCTCTTGTAAAATAGGCATATTGTCCTGTCGTGGGGATGCTGAAATATTCATCATCACCTTTCTTATTTATTCCAGAGCCTAAATTTTCAGGAGCAGACCATTTTGTCCACGTATCATCTAGCCGGATAGACACATAAATATCTTTTCCACCATATCCGCTCTGTCCGTTTGTTGAAAAATATAAAGTCTTAGTGTCGTCAGCAAGAAAGGGAGACTCTTCCTCCCCAACGGTGTTTATGTCTCCACCTAGATTTTTTGGTTCAGTCCAGGTGCCGTCTCTTTTTTGAAATGTAATGTAGAGATCCCTTAGTCCGTACGTGTCATCTCGTTCTGCGGAGGTGAGCATTGATTTTCCGCCCGAAACCATAAAGAAATCAGCGTTTCTTGAATAATTATAATCATTCTCAATCTCAATAGACGTTGGTATCGAAAAAGTATCACCTTCTCGTACAGCCATTGATGATCCAGTGTACATTCTCCCTTTTTTACCATACCTATTTCCCAAAACAACAAGTTCTTTTCCATCGACAATACTAATGGAGCTAATAAAATTTGGGCCTTCTGTGTTTAGCGGTGGGCCGACATTCCTAGCAGGGAGCCAATCACCGGTTTCTTCATCTAGCTCAGACACCCAAATATCTTCATGGTCACTCACACCGCCAATATTATCGGGGTGGTATTGACGGCTAAAATATAATCGCTTACCATCTGGAGAAAGGACGGGGCTGTGTTCAGTGTATTCTGAATTTACATTCTTACCAAGCTTGTCAGCCTGAAGTTCTTCATTCATGTTTTTCGCAAGATTTATAAGAACATTGATTGGGATATTGGAAAGAGATATACCAATAGCGTCAATGGAATTGAAGCCAGGAACAGCTTCACCATTAAGTACTATCCGGATCGCTTGAATTTTATATGTTGTTTCTTCAAAGAACAGATTTAGCAATCGACTATCAATAGGAAGTGCCCTTGGAGTTAATTCAGGGAAAAGGTCGTATTCATTATAGTCTTCATCGTATGCGATTATTTTAATTACAGCTCCAGGATTTTCTGATTCGGCAATCGCTACTTGCTTTGCTTTTATTGGGGTTTTGAATGAGACCATGATAAACTGCTCAGAGTTATCGTTTTTAGGTCGCCATGCATTTGGGTTATCGCCTCCAGCTGGGAGGACATTAGGTTTGTGAAGCGCTTGAATGCCTGAATATTCGTATGGAGAAAACTCTGAAGAAACGTCAACAACTTCAGATCCCCAAATGACTGTCTCTTGAGCCAGCGAGGCTCCATAAAAAAACAGTCCAAGAAAAAGCGCAAATACCTTTCTCATCAATGTGTAATTTATTTTCTAATAATTCTTACCTCAACTCGTCGATTCTTTGCCATAGCTGTCGGAGTTCGTTCTTGAAATAGTGGTTTTGTACCGCCAAATGCTTTGGTAAGGATTCGATTTTTATTTATTCGCTGAACCAAATATTTTTTCACAGATTCAACTCTCGCTTGAGAAAGAGCCATATTGGCCTGCGGATTTCCAGCAAAATCTGTGTGGCCTTCTAGCTGGATGATCATATCACCACTTGTCTTCAGTCTCACAATAAGCTGATCTAGCTCGCTGTACGATTCCTTCTGAAGTATGTCACTCCCTCTGGCAAAAATCACATTGTTTAGGTGAATGATTTCCTCCTCTTTGTCAATTTCCAGATAAAAATTAACTGTATGACTTTTGTTGTTATCGGGATCATCAACCTTTATCTCTTGATTCAGCGCCTTATAGTTCGACTTTCTTATGGAGATATTGTACTCCACATCCTTAATCAATAGAAACGAAAAATCACCAGACTCATTTGCTGTAGCGAGCCCCATATCGTCATAGTAGGGTAGTTTTTCGTACAAAATGCTAGTAGAAATTTCTGATGAATCTTTTGCACTAAGCACTTTTCCAGTGACTGTGATCATCGTGGCGTTCTGGGCTTTTGCCAGATTAGCAACAAGGATTAAATATACAATTAATGAGAAAAACAATCTGAACATATTAGAAACGCCTTTTGTTCTGAGGCTAAATAACAGAAATTAATGCAATAAGTAAAGTATTTCTTTCCTGAAAAGAGTTCTCTACAATTCGGCATTGGCCAGCAAGGTGTTGTCCGCTTGGATGGCTATGGCATCTAACCTGATCATCATTTCATCTCTCACGTCCACAAATTCAGTAAGCTCTGATGGATCAATAGGCTTTGCCGGGGGCAAATCAACCTTGAGAGCGTCCACCTGTCGACCGTTTTTCCAGAAACGGAAACAAAGATGAGGACCAGTCGCCAACCCCGTACTCCCAACAAATCCAATGGTCTGTCCCTGACCAACGGTGGCTCCAGGATAAATACCTTTAGCGATTTTAGACATGTGCAAATATTGAGTTGTGTACGTGCTGTTGTGCCGAACCTTCACGTAATTGCCGTTCCCACCTTTGTATTGAGCCTCAAGTACCACCCCATTGCCCACGGATCTGATCGGTGTGCCAGTCGGTGCAGCATAGTCAGTTCCAAGATGTGATTTGTACCTTTTCAACACGGGGTGAAATCTTTTTAGGGAATAGCGTGAGCTGATCCGAGCATAGTTCAAGGGTGCCTTCAAGAATGCTCTTCGGACACTCCCACCGCATTCATCATAATAATCCCTGCCCCCACATTCGTCAAAATAGATTGCATAATTGGGCTTGCCGTAGTGCTCAAAGTAGGCGGCCAATATGCGTTTCATTCCTATTGGCTGTCCATCCACCATTTCTTCCTCAAATATTACTTTGAACTTGTCGCCTTTCTGAACAGTGAAAAAATCAATCTGCCAGGCGAATACATCTACTAACCGACTAACAAGCTGTGGACTACCTCCATTATTGACAGCTGCCATGTATACTGATGATTTTATTTCACCGGCTACCTCTTTTTCATGAACCTCCACCTTACGCTGCACTCGCTCAGCATAGATCGAATCTGACAAATGATAGATAATGTATTCACGGGCATTTGGCTCGATTATGAACTGTTGGGCACGTTTTTTCTCTCCCTTGGTATGAATGACCAAATAATCATCTCCTGCTCGCAATCGCCTGACATTATAAACGTCTTTGGCATTTTGAACCAACGTGTGAATTGTGGGGTAGCCAACACTGTATTCATCCAGAATACCAGACAGACTTTCGTTGGTTTGAACAACACCAACACTCACTGAAAGGGTATCAACATTGAAACCATACACCAGGATAGGATCATCAACGTCTATACAGACTTCAGACAATACGACTGGAGCAGGAGCCTTGTAAAAGAAAAACATTAAGGATACTGAAACGGCTAAAGTTACTCCACCGATAAAAACGTTTCGCTTGTTCATAAATCAACCACAAAACTCATTGCTTTCTGTAGTTTTCCAAAGCCGTATCCAGATATTTAACAAAACTTTGGACATTCAGATCGTATGACTTTGGGCTAATTAGTAATTCTCCTTCCGGACTTAAAATCACATAAAAAGGTTGGGCATTATTGTTCCAACGGATTATTTGCAGATCAGCGTTTTGTTTCCCAAGCGTGCTTTTCACTTTTCCATCATAGTCAGATGTGTACCACTCATTTTCAGGAAGTTTGGTCTTATCATCTACATAAAGTGCAACAAGCACAAAATTTTGACTCAATCGGTCGAGTACTTGTGGGTCTGCCCAGACGCGCTGCTCCATCTCACGACAATTGACACATCCATGTCCTGTGAAATCTATGAACAGCGGTTTGTTTTGAGCTTTTGCACACTCCTGAGCTTGTTCCAAATCAAAGTAACCTTGAAGGCCATGGGGTAGATGTAGGAAGTCCTGGTATTTTGGTATGTCACAGATATTGCCTTCCTCCACCGGATTAGGCAACAAATTGAAATTATGTGTTGTAATTGGAGGAAGAAAACCAGCTAATGATTTCAATGGTGCTCCCCACATTCCGGGAATGAGGTAGACCACAAAACTAAAAGTGGCAATAGAAAGGAGCAGACGTGATACCGGTAAAGAAACCATCTCACTGTCACCCGACAATCGAATTTTCCCGAGTAGATAAAGTCCGAGCATGGTGAAAATCACAATCCAAATACCCAAATAAACTTCTCGATCCAGAATTCCCCAGTGATAAGCCAAGTCGGCCACACTTAGAAACTTCAAAGCAAGAGCTAATTCTAGGAATCCTAATACCACCTTAACGGAATTTAGCCAACCACCGGATTTAGGTAGTGTTTTGAGCCAGGCTGGGAAAATGGCAAATCCTGTAAATGGAATGGCAAAAGCAAGTGAGAATCCAAACATGGCCAACGTGCCTTCCATGACACTGCCACCACCAAGCACGCTTATTAAAGCGGAACCAACAATCGGGAATGTGCATGAGAAGCTGACAACCACCAAAGTAATTGCCATGAACATGATTCCAATCCAACCTCCCTTGTCCGCTTGCTTGTCGATCTTATTGACCAGACCACTTGGCAAGGTCAATTCGAACATGCCGAAGAATGCCAAAGCGAAAAGAATGAACACAGTAAAAATGACAAGATTAAAAAGCCAATGCGTACTCAGCTCGTTCAGAGCTGTGAATCCCCATATCAACGAGACTAAAAATCCAATCAGACTAAAGAAAATGATAATGGCTGCTCCGAATACGATGGCCTTTTTTATTCCCTCCTTTTTTGTTTCACTCTGTTTCAAGAAAATCGAAACAGTTATAGGGATCATTGGATAAACGCAGGGCGTGAGCAGAGCAACTAATCCTGCTAAAAAAGCACCTATTAATATCGACCAAAGAGAACCTCCTGATTTAGAGGATTCATCTTCAACGGGTATTACTTCTTTTTTTTTTTGTTTGCCGAAGGCTATGTCATCCTCAAAAGGAATGCACTTACCATCTACATCGGTGCACACTTGGTATGAATAGGTGCCAGAAATCCAATAGTCAGCATCCAATATCTTCACTGTCTGTATGAACTGTGCTTTACCTCTGAAATAGCGAATGTTTCCCTCCCAAAGCGAATCATATTTTTCTGAAGCGTTAATGGGGCGGGTTTCTCCCACTAACTCATACGTATCGTTCTCTTCAAACTCAAATACGGTAAGCATAGGCCCCAGATCGGGATCGAAATCCGATGAATACAAGTACCAATCCTGGTCAATATTCGCATTGAAAATCAAATCAACTTCTTCACCTATTGTCGGCTGATCGACAGACATAATCGGCTTCCAGCTAATGGGTTTCAATATTTGTGCAGCACTGATGAAACTTGTTATCAGAAGTATTGAGAAAAGAAACCCTTTTGTTTTCATAATTTCATATAAAGAAACACCAAATAACAATGTTCAAAGGACAAATAAAAATCAAGTTCCAATAGGATTAAAGAGCGAAAATGGTCGTTGAGTACTATTTGTATTTTGTTTCATTGTGGTTTGAGATTTATTTTTTTGAATAGAACTTATAAAAGTGCGTAATGGTTTCGATTCCCTTAAAATAGTTGAATAAACCATAACTCTCGTTTGGTGAGTGAATGGCGTCTTCATCCAATCCAAAACCCATCAGAATAGGATCTGTGCCTAGCTCTTTTTGGAATAATGCAACTATAGGAATACTCCCACCATCTCGGGTAGGAATTGGTTTTTTACCCCAGGCTTCTTCAAAGGCACTACTTGCTGCCAAGTATCCCTTTGAATCCGTTGGGATGGCAGCCGCCGATCCACCATGATGAGGAGTTACTTCCACCTTCAGATAATCTGGAGCAATGCTTTTCAAATGATTGGTGATCATGTAGGTGATCTCGTCACTGTCTTGATCCGGTACCAAGCGTGATGAAATTTTTGCGTAGGCTTTAGAAGGAAGAACAGTTTTCGCACCTTCACCTATATATCCACCCCAAATACCATTCACATCCAAGGACGGACGGATACCAGTACGTTCGTTGGTTGAGAATCCTTGCTCACCGTTGACATCACTTATGTCCAAATCCTTTTTATAATGTTCAATATCGAATGGTGCGCGTGCCAAGTCTTCCCTTTGCTCTGAGGTAAGCTGCTGAACTTTATCATAGAATCCAGGGATGGTAATTTTACCATTTTCATCATGAAGGGATGCAATCATCTGGCAAAGCTCATTGATAGGATTTACCACCGCTCCGCCATACACACCTGAGTGAAGGTCACGATTTGGTCCGGTCACTTCTACCTCCAGATATGACAGGCCTCTTAATCCCACACAAATGGAAGGGTTGTCATTGTCGATGATTGATGTGTCAGAGATCAGGATCACATCACAAGCCAATTTTTCGTGGTTGTTTATTACAAATGTCTCTAGATTGTTTGATCCAATTTCCTCTTCTCCTTCGATCATGAATTTTGCATTACAAGGCAGGCTATCAGTAGCCATCATTGCTTCGAATGCTTTTAAATGCATGTATAATTGACCTTTGTCATCACAGGCTCCACGAGCATAGATTTTTTCGTTTTTAATTACAGGTTCGAAGGGTGGAGAGTCCCAGAGTTCCAATGGATCTGCAGGCTGTACATCGTAATGACCATATACCAGAATGGTTGGAAGAGCAGGATCAATTATCTTTTCGCCATAGACGATTGGATGTCCATCTGTTAGGCAGACTTCTGCATGATCCACACCAGCGATTTCCATCTTTGCTTTGATGAATTCGGCAGCAGCGACCATATCAGCCTGATGTTTGGAGTTGGCACTCACGGATGGGATTTTTAATAAATCGAGAAGCTCGTTGAGGAATCGATCTTTGTTTTCTTCAATGTATTGGATAGCAGTCATATGATTTCATTTGGGGGGCAAATATATACGGATATTTTGGCGACTTCTGAGTTTGTAGAAGATAACCCACAACTTGTCCCGACTCATTATGGAGAGGAAATAAGAAAACAGAGCAGCCCGGCAGCTATAACTATTTCGAATAGAAAGTGAAGTAGTTCAAAATCGAGTCAATCTAAAGTTGGAGTAATCCGCAATTGTATTACTTGCTCAAACTAGCCTTGAGCTTTTCCCACTCAAAGAAGTAGGTAAGGCGCATTGTCCAGATACCGTATTTGAAATTCGGTTTGGCTTGATCACCTTCAAGCTTGAGTGACCTCACAAGACTTGCAAATGGCCGATCATACATAAGGTCTATGCCCAGCCAAGGAAGAAATTTCACCGTCGTACCTAGACGATAATTGACGCTCGCCTGACGCATGGAATTATAAGCTACTTCTTCGAATTCATCCACAAGTAAGGGGTCTCCAAATGGCTGATTCAGGGTCACCCGTTCTTCAATGGGATAACGCGTACGTTCATATCGGATATTTGTAGAAAGGCCACTATTTAGAAAAAACCCTTTTGATAGTTCATACTGAACTTCTGCTGGAAAATGAAACTCTGCAAAACTCCTTCGCTCTTCGTAGATATCTGAATTACTTTGTGAATTCTCCACCCATATATCCACGGTAGTTTTGCTCCCGTCAATGCCTGTACGAATTAGCAGTTTTTCATTGAAACGATAAGTAGCCATGATAGAGGCAGATGTGGTATTGAGACCTTTTTTCAAAAAATTATAAGATAATGTATCTGTTAAGTTTGTACTTGAAAATGCATCCTTGCCACCCAAAATGCGACCAAAACCTAATTGATACCTCCATTGGGCACTGAGGCTTACAGGTATCAAAAGGAGAGCAACTATGATAAATTTATTCATGTTTTGAAAGGAAGAAAGAAAGTCAAATTATATGTTTATCAATTATCGGGTGCCAATTTCCCTCTAAACCTGTACTGGAGGCCAGCACCTATTGAGCTATAATTCAAAGCAGTAGGCGTGGGAATCGCTAGGTTTTGATTTTTCATAAGATTCGTTATGTTTCTTTCAAAAACAACATAAAGGCTATACCTGTTAGCAAACAAACCTACTTCCAGACCATACCGAGCAAGAACATACGTCCTATTCAGATTATCCTTAATAGCATTCCCAAGTACTTCAAAGGATTCTCGGTATTCATGAGGATACAGCCTTTCTGGGTTTTCCTGATTTCTCCCAATCAACAAATGCGGATGAACTCCGGCTATAATTCTTACATTTTTCGCAATACGAAGTTTGGTTAGGATTGGCAACCCTAAATCAAAGTACTTATAACGATACATGGTTCCTGTAGGAAATAAACTATTACTTACTGTAGCATCAATTCCGGTCATTATTTGAAAAGAGGAACCGGATATTCCAAGCTGAAGAGATAACTTGTCCCTCATTGACCATTCGACCATGCCAACCAAGGTTGGCCTAGGGTCATCTGCAAGACCCGGCCAATATAGAGCTGTGTCATTTGCGGAAACAACATTACCTTTCATAATTACTTCATGGTACTCAAGGCCAAGTGATACCACCTGGCCTTGAGCAAATAATGGGTAAAAAACAAGAAACACCTTTATGGTAAATTTTACAAATCCCATCTATTATAGATCCTTAGATTATTCTGCAAGTTTGACTGGTGATGTTATTTAACAAACTGTAATATGAGTCATACCTAATCACTTTTAATCATTCTATTTTTCCTCTGAATCTATATTGAAGTCCAACTCCGATTGAACGGTAATTTAAGGCCGTTGGTGTTTTTATGGCTAAATTCTGGTTCCTCATAAGATTTGTTAATGATCTTTCTGCCACAACATAAAGCACATATCTGTTCTTAAATAACCCAACTTCTATCCCATATCGACCAAGAACATATGTTCGTCTCAAATTATTCTTGATTGTATTCCCATATATTTCAAAGGAATCTCGATGGTCATCTGGATAAAGTCTCTCTGGGTTTTGTTGATTTGCCCCTATTAGCTCATGAAAATGAATTCCAGCAATAACTCTCAGATTTTTCTTGACTCTATATTTCAGTAGAATCGGCAGCCCCAAGTCAAAGTACTTGTACCGGTAAAGAGCGCCTGTTGGAAAAACACTCGAACTGGTTACAGCGTTTATGATTGTTGTAGTTCGAAATGTGGATACGGAGAGCCCAATATGAAATGATGATTTTCCCTTAAGTGGCCATTCTACCATACCAGCAAATGTTGGTCGTGGATCATTCTCAAAGCCAGCTAAGTATAAAACCGTGTCGTTCGGAGCTGCCTGATCGCCTAGCATACTTGCATCATGTCATGGTACTCAAGGCCAAGTGATACCACCTGGCCTTGAGCAAATAATGGGTAAAAAACAAGAAACACCTTTATGCTAAATTTCACAAATCCCATCTATTATAGATCCTTAGATCATTATCTTTTTTATAGCGTTCATCAGCACATGACTCATCATTGTAATAGATTGTCATTTCCCCTATCCTCATGTCTTCACGTGAATGATAAAATTTTGTTTCTAAAAGTGACCCTGCTGAATTCCTCAACTCAATAAATTCGGTCGTTATTTTTGGGTCATTATTACATCATCGTCTTCTACTGGCACTTATCATGACCCAAGACATCTAAAAAAGTTCATTTATTTTTTCCAAATACCGTGTGATACGTGACGAATAATGCAAGTCCCCTTCTCTGTATGGGTACATAGTGTTTTTCACCAAAAACACGGAAAGGTTTTGTGACAGAGCCAAAACTACCCGAACCAGTCACTTGTAACCCGAAGGATTTAATTAAATCTGACTTAACAGACCAATTATAATTCAAGGTAATACCCCTATGAGCCTTATCTTCAAATTGATAATAAGTTTCATAAAATAATGGATCCTCTCTATTGCCTGATAGATTTAAGCCAAAACCATCTATTCGACTGGCAATACTACCCCAATGAAAAGAGGGGCCAGCCCCGACCCTGATTCGGAGGGTTTTTAGCGGTGTAACAGAGGAAAATATTCCCCAACCTTCAAATGGACTAACTTCCATCTGTAATGGCAAAAAAATAGTGTACTTGGCAAATCCCGGAAAGTAATTTGTTGATAAAACCGTTGGTATGTCTGCTAATCTGGTCATCACCACTCTGCCCCATTGTCGATTATAGAACAAGGAGGACACCAGCTTGACCTTACCTTTATCATGAAGGGCATAATTTATAAAAAAAATAAGCCCGGGATCATTCCTTATTGTACCATGAATCGGATTTTTAAATGATTCTTCATTAGAAAAAAAAATGGAATCATTAATATTTACAACGTTAGCACCCATAAGGGTATAGGATTCGGACTTCAATCCCAATCCAAATTCCAAAGGGAGTTGCGCTGATAAAAGATAATTTCCCAGAATAAAAATAACTACTGATAAAATTCTCATGGGTGCGTTATTTTATTTGAATTAAAAGAGGGTTGCTTCAAAAAAACGCAACAACCCCCTTGAAGTGACCTATTGTTGATTTACCCAAAAAATCATTGGTGTCTTATATTCAGTCCCCTCTCCATCTGTATTGTCACAGAATTCTACTTCAACTGGGCCGGCAATAACATCATCTGCCCCTCCAATACTAAATTTTGCTGTCCCATTTGCAGTGACGTTGGCAATTGGGATATCCAGAAAATTAAATGTTGAAATTACGTTTAATTTTAAACTGACACTAAATAAAGAAGGGTCTTCTTCGACCCAGGTATAGTACATCCTGTCTCCGTAGATGTCTGGATCCCACCTGACCACCTGGTAGTCAAAATTTTTCACTGTTGTCCATTCATTGAGCCATTTTCTTTTAAACCAACCATTTTCTCCCATAGCATAACTTAATCCAGTATAGTTAAAATTTGAGCTGACATTACTTTGAGCAAAAGCAACGAACAATCTGACCTCAGGTTTTCCGGATACCCATTTTTCAACTTGCCTCATTGTTCCATAGTCTTTAAACTTAGCCTTATTAATGTAATCATAGTTGTTATTTGTTTCTCGATCACAACCTGTTGATCCTCCAGTACCTCCCCCTCCAGTACCTCCTCCGCCAGTACCTCCACACTCCTCTGGTAGCTCTTCTATCAAATAAAGGTTATAATTTACGGTTTGAGCAATTGGGTCAATTCCCTGGATACATTCATCAATAGCAGTTCTACCTGCATCCTCTCTAGGAAATGCCATGACTCTTTCACTTGGCGAAATCACAATGGTGAGATGTTCTGGTTCTTCTGTAGCGGAAAGTTCGTAAGAATTACCTTCAGAATCATAAGCAGTAACCACATCCGTAGTGCTTTCATTAAAGTCAGAGTCTAATACAGCAACATAGGGGTTCAAGCTGGCTGTTACCCAGTCTTCAGCAGAGGCATTCGTCAATTCGGGCACTGATATTTGCATAGTAGGGTACTGTTCTTCTAATTGAACTAGCAGCTCGTCTAATTCCCCCGAGCTGGTTCGAGCTGAGCTGGCTTGTGAATACAACGCATCTTTGAACGTTAGGGCTTCTCCCCTAGCATTGGTCATTCCATCCACAGGTTTGTCTTTAGCGGCAGCAAATAGTACATCATAATCACCATCGAACTGGACAATGGCTTCCTCTTTGATAAAACTTCGAATTGATTCATCTTTCATCGATGCAGAGAGCAAATTGGCAATTTTTGAGCTAATGCATCAAGTTCTTCATTTTTTTCAAGTACCACCTCATCTATAGTGGGTAGTACTTCCTCTGAGTTTTCCTGACAGCTCATTGCTAAAGCTAAACAGGACAGTAGTGTAATTTTAATTTGTTTCATTTTTAGTAAATCATTAAGTGTGAAAATTGAGTTGCCATCAAACGTAATGGGGGGGGGGGTAGAATTCCAAATAACCGCGATATGATTTTTGTAACATGATGCGGTTCCGTTATTATCAATTGATAATGCTTTAGAGAATTAGGGATGATTAGGGTCAGTAAATGCTCCCTTGTAAAGCTAATTTGGTATGAATATTAATTATGTATTGAGCCAATCAAGGATTGGGTTTTCAGAAGTTCTTATCAGATGATCTATTCTTAAGGTTGTGTTTTTGTGTCATGAGCTCATCTAAAACCCATCATCGTCTTCCTCTTCCATTAATCTTACTCAGAGTCTCCTTTTTTAGGGACTCTGAGTTCCGGTCAATACGCCGCATTTTTTCTGGACGGATCTCAGATACATTAGCTATACGCCTCCAAGGTATGTCTCTCACGGATCTTTTTATTTCCGTGCATTTTTTCTGCACCGAGTACGGATCAAATCAATCGGGTCTATTGCTTGCTGAATTTTTCGATGCACTTTTAGTGAAGTTGAATGTAAGAACTCCACACTCCGAACTAATTCCTACTTTTGCGACTCACCAAAACCACCTCGGTAATGAACCGCAAAATTTCCTCTGCTCTTATCTCCGTTTTTCATAAGGATGGACTGGAACCCATTGTTCGAGAGCTCGACAAGCAAGGTGTGAAACTCTACTCAACCGGAGGAACCGAAAAATTCATTAATGACCTTGGAATTCCGGTTACGGCAGTTGAAGATATTACCGAGTACCCATCCATTTTTGGTGGCCGAGTGAAGACTCTGCACCCTAAAGTCTTTGGTGGAATACTCCATCGCAGGGAGCATGTGGGTGATCAGAAGGAGGTACAGGAATATGGCGTCCCACCAATCGATTTGGTCATCGTAGATTTATATCCTTTCGAAGAGACAGTGGCGGCTGGAGGTACAGAGGAGGAAATTATAGAAAAAATTGATATCGGAGGGATTGCATTGATTAGGGGTGCAGCTAAGAATTTCAACGATGTGCTGATTGTGAGTTCAAGAGATCAATACGATGAAGTATTGCGTCTGGTAAAAGAGGGAAGTGGCGAAACTTCGTTAGCGCAACGACAACTTTTTGCTACAAGGGCATTCCAGACCAGTTCGCACTACGACACGGCCATTTTCAATTATATGAATGACTCTATGGAGGTTCCTTCTTTTAAAGTCAGTATGAACCATGAGAAGAAACTGAGATATGGTGAGAATCCACATCAGGAAGGTAGATTCTTCGGCAACCTGGATGAATATTTTGAGCAACTCCATGGCAAGGAACTCTCTTACAATAATTTGCTAGATGTAGACGCTGCGGTACAGCTGATGGCTGAGTTTGATACCAATGAAAAAGTATTCGCCATTCTGAAACATAACAACGCCTGTGGCATTGCCGTAGCAAATGATTTGAAAACTGCCTATCAACGAGCGTTTGCTGCAGATACGCTTTCTGCCTTTGGTGGGGTTTTGATCACCAACCAAACAGTGAATCGCGAGGTTGCCGAAGAAATAAGTACTTTGTTTTTCGAGATACTCATTGCCCCGGAAATCGAAACGGAGGCATTTGATTTGCTTTCGCAGAAGAAAAATCGAATTCTTCTTATTCAGAGAAAACAATGGGATGAAAAGCAGCAATTTAGAAGTGTATTCAATGGAGCATTAGTTCAATCGTATGATCGCAAATCAGATGAGAAACTTGATCTTGAAACTAAAACAAAAAGAGCCCCATCTTCTGATGAAGTAGAAAGTTTATTGTTTGCATCGAAAATATGCAAACATTCGAAATCGAATACCATTGTACTTGCTAAGGACGGTCAATTGTTGGCAAGTGGGCTGGGTCAAACGTCTAGAGTGGACGCCCTGACTCATGCAATAGCAAAGGCAAGAAATTTTGGATTGGACTTGAAAGGAGCCAGCATGGCCTCTGATGCATTTTTCCCATTTGCGGATTGTGTGGAGATAGCGCACGAAGCGAGAATAGAATCGGTGATTCAGCCAGGAGGGTCTGTCAAAGACCAATTATCGATAGATTTCTGTAATGAAAAAGGAATGTCCATGGTCTTTACAGGCATCAGGCACTTTAAACACTAGAGATCGGGAGACTAAACCAAAAACAATGGTTAAATTACGGCGAATTTTGAGTGAGAACCATGGGATTTTTTGATTTCTTCCAGAGCGATATAGCCATAGACCTAGGCACTGCTAATACCCTGATTATCAGCAAAGATGTAGTTGTTGTTGACGAGCCATCCATTATTGCGATTGACAAAATCAACAATAAGGTTTTGGCAATAGGGTCTCAGGCCATGCAGATGCATGAAAAAACGCACGAAAGTATCAAAACGATAAGGCCACTTAAGGATGGTGTTATTGCTGACTTCCATGCAGCCGAGCACATGATTCGAGGGATGATCAAAATGATTGATGAGCACAAGAGGAGTT
>JAAEPI010001364.1 GCA_024232835.1 Cytophagales bacterium | reverse complement strand
GACAAAATACCACGCTCTCAAAAAATGCAACGGGCTGCATTTAATGCCGATTTTAGAGAAAAACTACTCGGAATTTAAATGCGATTGCCCTGAGCTTACCAGTTATCGGACCACTCTAAATTCAACTTTTTATCTGGTAAGGCTACATTCTCTTGAACAGTATAGTACAGGATAGTTCCACAAGATATTATTCTCATTTTAGCATCAATCTAAATGAACATAACATGAGACAAAACTTACTTTTGAAGCACTTCATTAAGTATCTATTTTTTGGGATACTTCCTGTTGCCGCCTTCTTGACACCACACGGGGCATCAAGTATGGATCCTTTGGTGGCTACTCCAATGGATCTGAAATTTGAACAAGCGGAGGTTACTATTACAGGTCAAGTAATTGATGAAAATGGAGAAGGACTAATTGGAGCCACCGTTACTGTAAAAGGAGCTACCACTGGAACCGTTACGGATATTGACGGAAAGTACTCTTTGACAGTTGATGAATCTGCAACACTGGTATTTAACTACATCGGTTATAATTCTGTAGAGGAAGTAATTGGCGGACGTTCGGTGATTGATGTGACGCTCACAATTGATGATAATCTTCTGAACGAAGTGGTAGTGACAGGATACCAGACACTTACACAAGAAAGAATTACTGGCTCTTTCGAGACGCTCTCAGGTGACATCTTAGCTCAACGGCCAACAATGAATTTACAGGATAAACTTGAAGGAATTGCATCAGGTGTAGCTGTAAATAATGGAAAGGTGACCGTTCGTGGGCAAAGCACAATTCAAGCCAATGCGGATCCACTTTACGTGGTGGATGGTTTTCCCATGACAGGGTCGACGCTTTCAGTGAATCCTGAGGATATTGAGTCTATCACAGTACTGAAAGATGCTGCTGCTGCTTCCATCTGGGGTGTTAGAGCAAGTAATGGTGTGATTGTAATAACAACTAAAAAAGGAAGCAGTAAGGGTACTCAAATTAATTTTTCCTCTTTTATAGAAATACAAGAACGCGTGGATTTCTCCAAACAGAATTGGTTGACTACAGCAGAAGAGGTTGATATGCAACAAGAATGGTTTGACAAAGGCTGGTACAGAGCCTTATCATCAGAACTTGGTGGACATAATGCTTTTGACCAAATAGAGATAGCCAATATTTATTTAAGAGGGATGTCACCGGATGGTGAAGTTTGGTCACAAGCGAGATATGATGCGTTTATAAAAGAACTGAAAGGGAATGATGTTTTGAGAGATTGGGAAAGAAATATGCTTCAAAAACGGATTAGGAAGACTTATAACTTCTCCATTTCTAGCGGTGGAGAGAACAATAGTATTTATGCATCGCTGGTATACAATGATAATGACTCTTATATGGTTGGTAGTGATGACGACCGTGTTGTCTTGAATGTCCGAGATGAGTTTAGGTTAAATGATCGTTTTATTTTTAGCGCAGGTGTCAACTCTAGCATTAGAAATAGTACGGAAAATGGTTACGATCCCAACACAGTTGAAATGCTCAGATCATACGAGCCTCTGGTAGATGAATTTGGTAGAGGCAAACAATATTACAGAGACTTTGATCCATGGGTGTCTCAGGAAAGAGAGGCCATGGATGGATATTTTCCCTATACATACAGTGAATTAGAGGAAATGCAAAACAGTGACATTACCAAACAAATAGTTGATATAAGGACTCAGTTTGGTATTGGAGTAAATATTATTGAAGGACTAAGATTCGATTCTCGAATTCAATATGAGATTGGGTATATTAATCAAGATAATTACGAAACTATGGATTTGCCTTCACAGAGGCTTATGGTGAATAATTTTTATGTACCTGATGAGCTCGATGAAGATGGTGAACCACTTGGTTATCAGTATCCTATTGGGACAAAATATATTTATAATAAGAATGATTATCATGCTTGGGATTGGCGAAATACCGTTTCCTATGAGAAGTCATGGGACGTACATGATATAAATCTATTTGGAGGTACTGAAATTCGTAAACATCAACAAGATTCCTTAGAAGGTACGGTATATGGTTATGATGAGCAGGGTACAGTGTATTTGCCGGTAAATGAGTCGGAATTTCGATCCGGATTAATAAAAGGCTGGGATAGGAGTGCATTGAATCAGGATGCTTTTTATACAATGTCAAATGATGACGTTCGTGAGGTATCATTCTTTTCGAATGTAGGCTATACTTACCAAGACAAATATTCTATCACTGCTAGTTTCAGGATTGATCAAAAAAACCTATTTGGCAGTGATCCTGATTTTAGATACAAACCACTATGGTCAGTGGGAGGTAGCTGGCAAGCGACCAAAGAGGATTTTATGAGCAGTTATCCTATCGTGAACCGACTGACAGTTCGAGCAACCTATGGTATTAGCGGTAACGCAAGTAACGAATACTCACCATTTGCTCAGGCCTATCCTACTGTTGAAGGATGGGGAAGCAAAATATTTAACTTTCTGGAACTACAAGATCCGGCGAACGATCAATTGAAGTGGGAAGAAACGGCTACATGGAATTTTGGTGTTGATTTTGCCGTTCTGGACAATCGTATTTGGGGATCTATTGATTTTTACAAAAAGAAGAGCTCAGATCTGTTAGGAGAGCAACCCTTGGACCCAACCAATGGTTTCGCATTTGCCACATATAATTATGCTTCTATGAAAAATAAAGGAGTGGATATTACATTGAACGGCACAATAATGGAATCCAATGGACTCAAATGGGATGCAAGATTACTATTCAGTTACAATAAAAACCGATTGACTGATGTTGCTAATGAGAACATCGTCGCAACCATAATGGCCAAAGATGGTGCCCTTCGTGTTGGAGAACCATTAGACAACATATACAGTTTTAATTATGCAGGACTTTCAAATTTTGGAGATGTAACCTTAAATACCGCATCGAGCGATAGTCCCGTAAATTGGAGAGATTACAGGGGTAACGAGAAAGAAGCAGATTTGATCTATCATGGTACGGGTACTCCTCCAGTTTATGGAGGGTTATCCACTACAGTCAATTACAAAGGATTTGATTTAACAATTACTACCTCATTCAAATTTTCATACTTTTTCAAACAATATACAGGAGTAGGAGTTGCTGGATTTTACTATAATAAGCGAATGAATAGTATATGGAGAGACAGATGGCAGGAAGCTGGTGATGAGTTGACCACTAGAGTTCCAAAATTGAATTATTACGGTACTAGTCCTATTTCAGGAGTAGATGAAGATTGGTGGGACAATTATGATGCAGATTGGTATTGGCAGGATTCACAAGATTTCGTCTTCGAGGGAGGAATGGTGAGAGTGAAGGATATTATCCTGGGGTATAACTTGCCAAGTAAGCTACTCGGAAATGCGCCAATAAAATCTGCCAGATTGAGCGTGCAAGTAACCAATCCATTTCTTTGGGTTAAAAATGACAAAGATATCGACCCTGAAACTGTTGATCTGACAAGTGAAAATGATTTCTGGCGAGAAACTCTGTACCGACGAAGTACTGCAGCTTGGACACAACTTAAAACGATTACTTTCGGAGTTAGGGCAACTTTTTAAACTGAATTATGATGAAGAAATATATACTACTATTGACGTTTACATGGTTTTTTTCATGTAATGATTTTTTAGATGTCAAACCAACGGGAACAGTAATTCCCAAGACTGTGGAGGATTTTGACAAATTGCTCAACAATAAATTGATTACACATGATAACGTGCAAAATGTGTTATTTATGGATCCTGATTGGTGGTTACCGGGTTTTCACTATTCTGGCATTTGGCAACCTGTTTATAGAAAACAATATAACTGGGATCCAAATCCATATGAAGTAGTGCAACAAGATACTGATTGGAACGGTCGATATCAACAAATAGCAGTTTACAATGAAATATTAGGTAAGGTCGATGATGCAGAATTGGGTAAAATACCTGAATCGAGTCGAAATTTGGTAAAAGGAGAGGCTTTAGCACAACGGGCAATGGATTTGTTCCTTTTGGTTAATGAATATGCAGTGCACTTTAGTGCTTCTACATCGAATGAGCAGGGTGTTCCAATGCCATTGGAGTTTGATCTACTGACGTCAGTTCCAATGAGCACCGTTGGTGAAGTTTATGACCAAATTGTCGCTGACTTGCTAACTGCAGAGGAGCTGTTAGCTGATGTTTCACCTATCAACAAGAATGCGAATTTTAGACCGGGTATCGCGTCTATCAAAGCCCTATTGGCTGAAGTTTACTTGTATATGGGCGATTTTGTCAATGCTGAAGGTTCCTCAGAGGAGTCACTTGCATTGTTCGGCCATGAAAATGTATACGATTATGCTTTAATAGACCACAATACACCAGGATCGCCTTGGTCTGCTTTCAATAACGACAGAGAATGGCTATATATCACGGATCACAAAGATGTTACTTGGGGCCGAAGGCATTTTCAATGGTTTTATGATCCGGCTGGTCTGTATCATCCTGATTTGGCTGCATTGTTCGATAAGACCATCGTTGGAGATAGGTACAATGACCATAGATTCTACTTGAATTCAGGAGACAATACCTATTATGATAATGACGTATCCGTCGGCCCTGATTATGTTTACGTTAGAGACTATGCGGCAACTAATGCCGGTTTGGGTGTTCCAAGAACAATGTTAACAAATGCTGAGGCTAAGGCAAGAAATTCGGATGGCTCAGGTGCAATAGCAGTACTAAATCAATTGGCCTTATATCGATATGGCACGCTTGGGAGCACTTTTTCTTATACAACTGATGCGGCTGCACTTCAAGAAGCAAAAGACGAAAGGAGAAGGGAATTATGCTTTAGTGGGAATAATTGGTTCGATTTGCAGCGCTATCATGCGTATGGTGAGACAATACCCACTTACACGAGGGATATTCCAGGGACGGGAACGATAACCCTTGTGCCTGGTGACGATAAGTATATCGTTCCAATACCCAGAGTGGTTTCTAATGCCAATGATAATTTTTAATAATGGTAGAATTGAATTTTATGAAAAAGTTTATGAAGAATTTCGCATTTCCGATCGTACTTATAACAGCTATCATCTTTCAGGCGTGTAACAAGGATCCTGTTTACGATGAGATAACTTGGAAGGCAAGCACCTCATTATCTATTGAGGCTGGTGATCCAGTTAGCTTTGTTTTATTAATGACTGCTGACGAAGTACCGGTACCGTCTGAGATGAGTGTTGATGAACTTACAATAGGATTGAACCTTGACTGGGAGGAGAAAGATAAGGGTGCTGAAAATCCTATAAGTAAGGTGACATTCTATGTACAGATGGAGGAAATTATCGATGGAGTTCAGAACACGTATGGTTACGATTCTGAATTGGAATTAGGATCAGTTGATGATTTTTCGGACATTGAAAACGTAACTTTTACTTTTAATTCAACTGATGTATATGCTCTTTTTGAATCTTCTTTTGATGGAAGTCGAGATCAATATGATGTCAAGGCTCGACCCGGTGATTCATTTGTAATCTGGTGGAAAATTACTGGAAATGATGGATCGATATTATCAGTTGATTGCTTTGGGCCAGGTTGCCAATATGGTTTTGGAGTAGATGCCAAATCAGATGTCTTCAATTGGTGGGATGGAACATTCGATTATGAGTGGATTGATGCTTCAGATGATGTAATGTATTGGGATGATTACTACGGTGGACCTGCAGTTGAAATTGGCGGTACCGGTACTATAACTTTTGCTGCAACTGAAAATGCTGGTGAAACGTATGTTAGCCAAAGTATGTTCAACTACTACTTTAGTGCTAATGATGACGCTACAGCTCTTATAAATCATGACGAATATACAGGCCTTTTTGAGATCGAAGGGGATATGGGAATAGAGTGGACCATATCTAATATTGATGGTTCTTCTCTGGATATTTGGTGGACCTATGATACATCATATGATGATTGGGCCGAGGTAACCCTCACTAGGCAAGATGGTAAAGATTGGCCTACCAATATGTACCAATATGCAGGAACAGCACCTGAGGGGAGTGTTTGGAATGGCACATTTAATTATGAGTGGTTGGTGGCATCAAGTGGTGTCCAAACATGGGACGATTATTATGAAGGTCCTGAGATTGAGGCTGGTTTCACAGGATCCATGGACATTACTACTACTGGTGCGGGCACTTCTGAGGTGGAGCATGGCTGGTTCGGATATTACTACGGTGAAGTATTGGCCAATCTAACCTTTGATTATAGTTCTGGTTTGATGTCAGTTGCTCCGGGAAGTGACAATTTAACTTGGGAGATAATCAATGTAGAGGATAGGGCAATTGACATTGAATGGTCTATTGATACAGACTATGACGAAGGTGGTACGGTAAGACTTTTCAGAACGGACAATTACCATTGGCCAGAGAATACACATAGTAACTAAAGAGCATATTGATAATTTAACATAGAATGTATTAATGGGGGTGATAGAAATTTTCTGTCACCCCTTTTTTGATCTCAATTTTACTTGTGAACATGAACAAGATCTTTAGGATTGGAAAGGGTTTGAATTCAAATAATTGACTCCAAGATTGCCATGAAATGGGCATTGGTTAAGGCAATAGCCATGAACGTAGTTCTCGGCCCACCAGTTAGTGCAGGACAGTTTAGTCAATTATATCAACGATTTTGTAGTTTGAATAGAAGTTGACCAACTGTGTTCCATGGAAAAATGCTTCACCGATTCATGACGCTCACGTTCATTAAACCAAATCAGAAAATGAGAATAATGGAAAAACGAACTGCTAAGCACCTAATGCTGCTGATTTTGGTGGCAACCTCTCTAACTACATTCTCCCAGACAAAACATTATTACCAGACCGATTTTGAAATTGATGATTTTTCAAGAAGAAGAGAGAAAGTATTCAATGCAATTGGTAGTAATTCCATCGCACTCATTCAGGGACAGAACGGAGTAACAGGTTTTCGTATTTTTAAGCAAACGAACAGTTTTTATTATTTGTGTGGTCTAGAAATACCACATTCATATTTACTCCTAAATGGGTATAATAAACGAGCGACTTTGTATCTCCCACACAGGGATGAGGGTCGGGAACGTATTCAGGGAAAGATACTATCTGCGGAAGATGGAGAGCTTGTAAAACAACTTACCGGGGTTGATCGTGTACGAGGACTAGAGTTCTTGTCACATGATTTACTGGATGGATTGTACGAACCTCCAGCTCCCATTCTTTATACTCCCTTAAGCCCGGCAGAGACAGGAAACGATAGTCGTGATGAATTACTCTATGGCCAGGCACTTGTATCTGCCGATCCATGGGATGGCCAACCTACTCGTGAAGCGAGATTTCAGCAATTGTTGAATGAGCGATTCCCACAATACGAAATCAGAGATCTCTCACCAATTCTGGATTCGATGAGGTTGATTAAAAGCCAAAGTGAAATTAAAATGATTCGCAAAGCAACTCAAATTGCAGGTTTGGGCATCATTGAAGCCATGAGATCTACGAGTCCTGGGGTTTATGAATACCAGCTAGATGCTGCAGCTAAGTATATTTTCTACTTACATGGTTCTCAAGGCGATGGTTACTCTTCCATCATTGGTGGGGGAACCAATGCATACTTGGGGCATTATTTTCACAAGACTGATGCACTCATGGACGGTGACTTGGTGCTGATGGATTACGCACCAGACTATGGCTATTATACAAGTGATGTTCCACG
>JAAEPI010001363.1 GCA_024232835.1 Cytophagales bacterium | reverse complement strand
GAGAATCAACCGCTTATGATAGATATAATAGCAGTTTTGAACTGTTTATACTTCAAACGGTCATAAATTTAACTTTTTCAACTCGTTGAAAGTTTGAAAATTCAAGGTCAGCAAGGTATCCAATTCATCTTTGTAGGTGTCGTGGGTATGAGAGATACAGTCAGAAATTGCATTTTTGAATAGGTCAAAGTTTTCATAGTATGTGGAATAGAGACATTTCTTTTTGACAAATTTCCATAGTCGTTCAATCAGGTTGAGGTTGGGAGAATAGGGTGGCAGATAGAGTAGTTCAATATCCAACAAAGCAGCCACCTGCCAAACCAGTTTACAGTTCTGATAACGAGCATTATCAAGGATTAGGGTAATAGGAATATCGGGATAAAGGAGACGTAATTTACACAGCAGTTCACAAACGCTCAAGGCATTGATATAGCTATCATTGGTCACGGTAATCAATTCGTGAGTAATCGCATCCAATGCGCCCAAGACGTTGAATCGTTGACGACCAGCCGGAGCTTGAATAAATAGCCGCGTAAAAGACCATAAGAACCCTAGAAAAGGGGCGAACAGGAAATGAGCCGCATCCACAAAATAGAGCTTTCTCTGACCTGCTTTGGCTTCTTCAAGTACAGGGTCCAGTTTTTCTTGCTTGAACTGTTCTTGCTTTTCAGGGTCCGCTTTGGCTGGCAGCATCCCCACTTTGCGACATTTCATACCGATGGCTTTGAGAAATTTACGGACCTGGGTTTCACTACGCTTGAGACCAGTCAGTTCTTCGATTTCGGCCATTGCTTGTTTGATAGTTGCCGGTGGATGCTCCTGAAAGTAACTCTTAATCTTTTCCTTATGGTCCATCAACTCACTTTTAGGTTGATAGAAATTGATTTCCTTTAATTTTTCCAGCCCACCCTTCTGGTAATCCTTGAGGTAATTGCTTAAAGTTGGGTTCGATATACTGGCCAAGCGACAAATCTCTTTATGGGGTAGCTCTTGGCTTTTTAGCCACAATGTCTCCATCTTTTGTCGTACTCGTGGATGGGAATGGTAAAATCTCTCACGATTGAGGTTTTCTTTTTCGGCTTCACTGAAGGAGATATTTATCATCACTGAGTTCCCTTCTTGTCCGCAGCACGGACTGCGTAACTGTTTACGCCATTAGTTTGTCATATCATCTCCTGTTTGGCAAATTTGAACTTAGTGAAAAAATTAAATTTATGCCCTTGTTTAGTATAACTACTCAGCTACCATGTCATTTCGAGACCGAAGGTTGAGAAATACCTACAAAAGCGGCTTACAAGCATAGTTCTCAGGGATTTCTCGGCACTTTGCTTCCTTCGGCTTCACTCAG
>JAAEPI010001362.1 GCA_024232835.1 Cytophagales bacterium | reverse complement strand
GTTATTTTTCGTCTGGCCAATGATGCCGAAGAAGAAGAGTGCAAGGAAGCCATTCTTGCCTATTACTTTTTACTCATCAGTAAACAATCTCTCACTAAAGGAGAGTTGGATGGAAAAATTGAACAATGGATGGCCTCAAAATGGCAATGTACCATTGATTTTGAAATTGATGATGCCCTGGATAAATTACTTACCTTAAAATTAGTTGAGCAGTATAAAGATAAATTAACTGCTGTCAGTATCAGAGATGGCATTGAACTCCTTGATGAACGTTGGGATGACTATTTTCTTCCTGGCCGAAGTTAGGAACAAAGCTAAGCATCCAAACCACCCATGCAAATAGATTTGATTTCCAGATAATCATCGAGACCGTATTTTGACCCTTCACGACCCATACCGGATTCCTTCACTCCCCCAAAAGGAGCCGCCTCATTTGAGAGGATCCCTTCATTAATTCCCACCATGCCATATTCAAGTTGTTCACTGACTCGCCACACTCGACCGATATCCCGACTATAAAAATAAGCTGATAAGCCAACATTGGTATCATTTGCCATATCGATAACTTCTTGTTCATCATCAAATACGATCAAAGGTGCCACTGGTCCAAAAATTTCTTCTCTGGCAATGGGCATATCGTTGGTAACATTCCCGAGGATAGTGGGTTGAAAATAATTCTCACCTAAGTCTGTGAAAGTACCACCCGTTAAAATAGTAGCTCCTTTTGATACCGAGCGTTCAACCAGATCCTTTATCGATGAAACCGCTTCTTTATTAATAAGTGGGCCGGTTGTAACACCATCGGTAAAACCATCACCCATATTCAATCGACTTTCTACTGCTTCCACT
>JAAEPI010001361.1 GCA_024232835.1 Cytophagales bacterium | reverse complement strand
TCTCTGCGGCATTTGACTATTGAGGAGACCTATGAATTGTCTGATGCCATTATAGAAAATGACCTTGACGGAATAAGAGGAGAATTGGGAGATCTAATGCTGCATCTTGCTTTTTATTCAAGAATTGGATCGGAGAACGGAGCTTTTCATATTGGAGATGTACTGAACGGGATTTGCGATAAACTTATTCACAGGCACCCACACATTTATAGTGATGTAGAAGCAAACGATGAGAAGACGGTAAAAGAGAATTGGGAAAAGATCAAGCTTAAAGAAAAGGGAAACCAGTCTGTTCTAGGGGGTGTTCCAAAGTCACTACCAGCATTAGTGAAGGCGATGCGGATCCAAGAAAAAGCCAGAGGGGTTGGGTTTGATTGGGATAAAAAAGCGGATGTGTGGGACAAGGTGAAAGAAGAACTTGAGGAGTTTGAAACTGAAAAGGATGATACAAATAAAGCCGGAGAATTCGGTGATTTACTCTTCTCTCTGATTAATTATGCTCGGTTTGTTAACATCAATCCTGAGGAAGCGCTTGAGCGTACTAATAAGAAATTCATAAAACGGTTCCGGTATTTAGAAGAGTCATCTAAAAAAGACGGAAAGCAATTAGGAGAAATGAAGCTTGCTGAGATGGATGAGTATTGGGAGAAGGCGAAGGAGCGGTGAAAACTTCTTGATCTACGCTTTATAGAAGTAGAATACTTCCCCTTTACTTATGTTGCGATCAAGGAAGAAACCATGATTTAGTATTCGTTGAATTATAAGTGTATATTCTTTTGCCGTCAGCTTTTCTGGATG
>JAAEPI010001360.1 GCA_024232835.1 Cytophagales bacterium | reverse complement strand
GGTATGACTCTGAATGTGATAGGATTAGACGGAAGAAAGAAAAATGGAGATTAAAGGCTAAAGTCAGATAGTGAGTCTGATCACGAAAAGTTCAGATCTATGCGTAAACTGTTCAAAAAGACCATGAATGAAAAAGTGAGGCTTAATTTTGTTGATGATTCTGATTCTTCTTTAATCTCCAAGCGTTTCTGGACTCATGTCAAGTCCAAATCAAAATCTACTAGGATTCCTGAAACTTAACAGTACGATATTGTAATCGCTTCAGAAATGATCCCAAAGATCAGGCCAATTTGTTCAATGAATACTTTTACAACCAGTTCTCAGAGGCAAGTGATTACAATATCGATATTGAATGCATAAATAATCATTTTTTAGATTTGCATTTTCACAGTGCAGATGTGTTTATAATCCTTAAAATGCTAAATGCTAGCAAGGCAGCTGGTCCTGATGGTATACATGGTAAAGTTTTAAAGCATTGTGCCAGCAGCCTTGCCCATCCACTTAGTGTTTTATTTAATTTATCTTTTGTAACAGGCTGCATTCCCCCGGACTGGAAACTGGCATCTGTAGTGCCAGTGTTCAAAAAGGGAGATAAAAGCTCTGTAGAGGATTATAGACCCATCTCTCTTACCTCTCTTGTGATGAAAGTGTTTGAGAGATGTATCAAAACAGCCCTCTTCTCTGTATGTGAGGATGTGCTGGATCCAAGGCAGCATGGGTTTCTAACCAATAAATCATGTGTTACACAAATGATCCCTTTTACCCATGATCTAGCATCTACCCTCAATGATAAGTCTCGGTCTGATGTAATTTATTTTGATTTTGCAAAGGCTTTCGACAGTGTATCACATGATTTAATCTTGAAAAAGCTGAAATATGAATTTAAAGTTGATGGGCTCATGTTAAAGTTCATAAAAGCATACCTTGAGGGCCGCAAACAACAGGTAGTTGTTGGAGGTCATACTTCATCAATACTCGATGTGAAATCTGGGGTCCCTCAAGGTTCTATTCTTGGCCCTCTGCTTTTTGTATTGTTTATAAATGACATGTTCTCTTGTGTCTCTGCAGAGACTAATATTGCTTTGTATGCAGATGATACTAAAATCTGGAGAAGGATTACCATGTTCTCAGACCACTTCATTCTTCAGAACGACATCAACAATCTTTTCGATTGGTCTGTAAGGAACAAAATGGTTTTCCACCCTAGCAAATGCAAGGCTCTATCAGTTACCCTGCAGCGTAACATCCTTGACAACTTGCCTTTTAATGTATTCATTTATGAGATCAATGGGACCCTTATAGACTATGTCAGATCACAGAAAGATCTTGGTATTCTTGTTAATAGCAGTCTTACTTGGGGTCCACATATTAATATGTTACTGTCACAGGCAAGCTCCAAACTGGGGCTACTCAGGAGAACGTGTCATTTCACAGTAGACACAAGACAGAAGAGAGCATTTTATCTTGCTATTGTAAGATCAATATTTGAACATTGCTCTACAATTTGGTCTCCCCAGTATGCT
>JAAEPI010001359.1 GCA_024232835.1 Cytophagales bacterium | reverse complement strand
TTTTTGTCTGCTAGTGTGGTTACAGATCAGCAAATCCTGGGACTTGGGAGAGGTGGCTAGTGGGTAGTAGCTCTTCATTCTTCGACAGTGCATGGTATGCATGAGGTCTGTATATCCTTTATTCTCTCCTTGTTACAGTGCATTCTTACTTCCCCGGTTGATAGTTCCTTTACTTGAGACCCGTGCTCGAGGCCTAAGGGCTAAAATGTTGCATTCCCCACTTGAACAGTCTCTTTGTCAATTGTCACAACATGGGCTGCATATCAGACATGCTCGATTATCCCTGGCCCTCTTTTTTAATAAATTTGGGCTCTGGTATCATGTTATTTTAATACATCCTGCATATGATACGTTGGGACAAGCACTGCACACTATAATATGTGATATACCAGCCTTTATGTTCTGATTGCACTCGACACCATTCGACACACGTTTAATGGCTACTCTGTACATCTAGTCTGTTTTGGTCTTTTCAGGTCCCTTCCACCATGTTTTTAGCATTTCAAATAAAGTGGTAACCTGTTTTTTACATTGTTCTGGACTAGCTGCTGCAGTCTATTATAGGCGCAGAAAATATTTTCTTCAGTTCCCTGGAGTGAACTGGGAACAAATTTCTGTGGCCCGCAATGAACGACATGCCAACAATTTAGGCCCTACTACTTTCGACCCATTTCAAGAAGGTTCTAGATTTCTAGGAGACACCTTTTTGATGATCCAGCTAGCGAAGTGAGCCGGTTTTCAAGGTACCTGGGGTACTGGGAGTATACTCAACTGCCCGCTGCAGGCTAAAGTTTTGAGGATTTTTCATTTTTTTATTGAATTTAAACCACTTTTCCAGCAATCTGTCATTGATCCAGGAAGTGATT
>JAAEPI010001358.1 GCA_024232835.1 Cytophagales bacterium | reverse complement strand
CCCATTTCCCTGCTAAGTTGCATCAACAAAATCCTTGAAAAGGTGATTTGCAAACGACTTACAGATTTCCTCGAAAAACATAAGATTATCTTCAAGTATCAGTTTGGTTTTCGAAAAAAACACTCCACCATACAAGCAGTAATAGAAATAGTTGATAACATCATCGATCATATCGAAAAAGGATCCCTTGTAGCAGGTATTTACCTAGATCTGTCTAAGGCCTTTGACTGCGTAGACCATGAAATTCTGCTGTATAAACTACATCACTATGGCATCAGAGGAAACATGCATAGATGGATCAAAGATTACCTATCAAACAGAAAACAATTCACTTACGTCAATGACACAACCTCCAGCTTACAGTCAGTGAACATTGGGGTGCCCCAAGGCTCAGTCTTGGGTCCACTTTTCTTCATAATTTATGTCAACGACATATCAGCAGCCACTGGTGCTGATCAAGTAAGATTGTTTGCCGATGATTCAAATATATTTGTCTCTGATAAAAACCCTATAATATTGAAGGAAAAAATGGTAGACAAGATGAGCGAATTAAATCTATGGTTCATTTCAAACAAAATGACCAACAATATATCAAAGGCTGCAT
>JAAEPI010001357.1 GCA_024232835.1 Cytophagales bacterium | reverse complement strand
ATCCATCATAATTAATTTAGGCAAGTTGACTGCTGCATATTCCACCAAGAAAAAGGTGGGAGAAATTCTTCCGGGCCACAGTCACATCCCAGTCAAGGAGCCGAAGCAACAGCACATTGTTGGGAGTGAAGAAAAGTGAAAATTCAATCAGATGAAGGTGGATTTTCCCCTGACCCAAATGAGGCATTGCTAAGAGGTCTGACTACTTTACCTACAGGGCGTTTTTTTAATGTATCAAATGGAAATTTCCTATAACATTCACATGGCTGAATCAATTCCTATGGAACTTCATAGTTATGTTAAAGACTCTTCAGTCAAAGTTATAAAAAATTTCCACTTGATACATTCAACAACACCTGGTACAATACTAAGGTCTACAACTAATATGTCTACTTGTTAGGTCCAAAGAAACAGAACAAGGAAGGAGACAAGGACAACGAGCCAGTTGGAAAACCCAAGGAAAATATTTTCAATGGTAGTCAACTCGTTGCATGCCATGCAGTGTGAAATAGCAATAAGTATTTCTCAACAGGCAAGAATGGTGCCCCCAAGAAGGCATCAGAATCTGCAACACCAAGAAGCCGAAGTGGATCATCTGAATCATCGTTGGGCAGCACGTACAGTGGAAGTAGTAGCAGTGGAAGCAGAAGCACCTCTCGCAGCAGTAGCGGCAGTTCGTCGAGAAGTAGTAGTTCCTCGGGCAGTGAAAAAAAACGGAGCCCTCCTAAGAAGAAAAGCAAAACCGATAACTAGGGAAACCATTTCAGTTTGTAATTCGTAGGGAAACCTCAGTGTAATTTTGTAATACGTTCTGTTCATGCTTGTCATGTTCTGTAGCACATTCTCCCCCTCCCCATCTTTTAAATCATTCGCAATGTACTCTTTTGTAAGTTCACATTT
>JAAEPI010001356.1 GCA_024232835.1 Cytophagales bacterium | reverse complement strand
TAAACTGTTTGGATCAGGTTCTTCTCGGTTATAGATCAAGTGTACATAGTAGTACAGGGTTCAGTCCTTTCTTTCTGGATAAAGGCAGGTTGCCAAGGTTACCAATGCACGTGCTGATGGGCATAAACCCAAAAACGGTACTTGGAAAACACTATAGTGACAGTGCTCATAGATTATATAATACTCTACAAGATGCATATTCTTTGGCAAATGATAACATTCGAACAAAGCAAATATCATCTAAAAAGCAGTATGATCATAATTTAAATATTCAGAAATTTATTGAAGGAGAATGGGCATTCGTGTGGAAGCCCGCGCCCAAAGGTTGCAAACACCGGAAATTTTTTGATCACTGGCGGGGACCATACAAAATAGTGAAAAAGGTAACAAATCATTCGTACAAAATAGATAAAGGGGGGAATAAGTTTGATGTAGTGCATATGGAGTTGATGAAGTCGGCACCACCGAAGGAAAACGGTGATGATTATGCTGCCGATCCATCTGAAAGTGAAGCGGAAGATGGTGATTCCGTTCACGATGGTGATGTAGAGGAGCCACAGCAACAATTATTGATTGGTGATGATGGGAACCAGGAAGGTAGAAATAG
>JAAEPI010001355.1 GCA_024232835.1 Cytophagales bacterium | reverse complement strand
TTGAGTATTCTGCCGATTGACCGAAAACCCAGCCCTTCAAGATATAATTGCAGGGCGTATTTTTTCAACTCTTTTGGCTTTGCCGTAGACTTTTGTTGTACTGTATAGTGGTAGCTGCATTTTTTGCACTTATACCTTTGTTTACCTTTTATCTTGCCGGATTTAATACCAGAACTGCTTGAACACTTAGGACAATTCAAGGCGTTTTTCTGTAAAAATAAGAAAACTATACTTAGTTGGCAATGCCAAGTTTTTGATCATCACGCTGACGGCTATTCCAGCATCCATACTGATTTATAAGGTGGTTCAAAAACAACCCAATGCGATTCCTTTTTGGCCTCAAACCATTAAGGGATAAACAGGGAAACGCTAATAAGCCTTCAACTCTGGCCGCCGAGATATTCAATACCAAGGGCAATCCTGATTCGGTCGACGCATGGGAAGTTTGGCAGAAGCCAACATGAAATCCTGGGAAAACGAGAAGGCAATGAAGTAGTACAATAAAACCTGGTGGGATTCAATATTGCCAACAGGCAAGAGGTAATCTCACAGAACTTTTGAACCACTTATCTGTATGCCTTGATTAAGGTTACATTGATGAATCAACCTTCGATACTTTCGTGGAAAAACACGAAGAGCTAATTAAGATGCTAAACGGATATATTGCGTATTTATAGAAACGGAAATCAGGTAGCTAAGCTACATTTTTTACCACTCAACCATTAAAGCAAACAATGCCCATTCAACAAACTCAAAAAGACAATCTCGGTATCATCACACTCAACCGACCTGATGTTTACAACAGTATCACACGGGAGTTGGCCTTAGGTCTTCAGGATGCATTGGATAATTACGCTGACAATCCTGAAATCAGAGCCATCATGCTCACAGGAAATGGTAAAGCCTTTTGTGCTGGCCAAGATTTACAAGAAGCCGTGGAAGATAATGACATTTCAATTACAAGAGCCGTAGAGGAACATTACAATCCAATTATCACTCGTATTCGATCAATCGAAAAACCAATTCTAGCTGCGGTGAATGGTGCGGCAGCTGGAGCTGGCGCCAACATTGCGTTGGCTTGTGACGTGGTTGTAGCCATTGAGTCAGCTTCTTTCATCCAGGCATTCAGTAAAATCGGGCTCGTTCCTGATAGTGGGGGAACTTTCACATTACCACGATTGATTGGTTTCCAGAAAGCCTCTGCCCTCATGATGTTGGGTGATAAGGTTTCTGCAAAAGATGCTGAGAGGATGGGGATGATTTACCAAGTTTATTCTGATGATGAATTTTCACAAAAAGTGGAGGAACTGGCCCTGAGATTAGCCAATATGCCAACTAAAGGACTTGCATACACCAAACATTTGCTAAACCAGTCGATGAGCAATGGTCTAACTGAACAGCTTGAGCAGGAAAAAATCTATCAAGACATATCCGCAAATACCCTTGACGCGAAAGAAGGCATTCAAGCATTTCTAGAAAAACGAAAACCAAAATTTTCAGGAGAATGAGTAAAGAAAGCAATACATTCTATTGACGGGCTCTTGGATCAAGGAATGTCATTCTGCTGGCAATACTTCAGAACTTCCTTTTTCTATCCAGAAATTATTGAACCCCTCGCCTATATGAAGCGTGATCTGCATGAGTTGAAGAAGTTCTAGTATTGCCAGGAAATTATAAATCACCAGGGTTTTTTCAGGGTTCTCTTCTATCATTTCCACAAAGGATATTCGCCCTTTTTCAGAAGTTCCTAGTCTACTGAGCACATAGGTCTTTTGCCCCGATATCGTGTATGGATACTGTACCACCTTATGCACGGGCTTGTTTTTCTCAAACTCAAACCGATCAACCACCTTTTCAAAAACCCTCATCATCTTGTACAAATCCAGATCTTGAAGCTCAGCTTCTACATTCACACTTTCTGAAAGATGACGAATCTCCTTCATGAGATTTCCACGGCGTTCCTGATTGAGCCGATTCATCTCCATTTCGGATAGCTCAGCAATCACAGATTTGTATTTCTTGTATTCCAATAGGTGCCTGATCAGTTCATCCCGAGGATCGATCTCATTCCCGTCTTCATCAAGTGTGGGTCTAGGTAGGAGCATTTTAGCTTTAATCCGCATGAGTGTAGCCGCCACCAGAATAAACTCGCTAGCCACTTCTACATTCAGTTCCTCTAATTGATTGAGATAGCTCAAGAAATCTTCGGTGATTTTAGCAATAGGGATATCGTAGATATCCAACTCATCCCTCTCTATAAAGAAAAGAAGAAGGTCGAAGGGACCCTCAAATAATGGGAGTTTGATTTCGAACTTGTCTGATGTGGTGGTTTCCTCCATTTGGGATCTAATTTTGAGCTAGCTGATATGAGTCCAAAATTAGTTACAAATTCTCATCGAACTCCTGTGAATTAAAAGTCTTACATTTGCACCTTGCATAAATCGCCTATTAATGCCAATTGAGAGCATATAAAACATGCAAATTACTCCAGGCCCAATTCTTTCAACAATAAACTCCCCTGATGATCTTAATAACCTTCAGGATCATGAGCTGTTGCAGCTATGTGGAGAATTAAGGGACTTTATCGTGGATCAGGTCTCCATCTTTGGAGGTCATTTTGGTGCTAGCCTGGGAGTTGTTGAACTTACGGTGGCCATTCATTATGTATTCAACACCCCCTATGATCAATTGGTTTGGGATGTTGGCCATCAGGCATATGGTCATAAAATATTGACAGGAAGGAAGGAACAATTTCACACAAACAGAAAATACAAAGGATTGTCTGGGTTCCCTAAGCGTAGTGAAAGCGAATATGACACATTCGGTGTTGGCCATTCTTCCACTTCCATTTCTGCTGCTCTTGGTATGGCCGTAGCATCAAGTCAGAAGGATAAGAAAGATCGGCAACACATTGCCGTAATTGGAGATGGAGCGATGACTGGCGGAATGGCCTTTGAGGCCATGAACCATGCGGGCGTAACCAATGCTAATCTGCTGATCATATTGAATGACAACTGCATGTCCATTGATCCGAATGTGGGTGCATTAAAAGATTATCTAACTGACATCACAACATCCGGCACGTATAATAAAGTACGGGATGAAATATGGAATGTGTTAGGCAAAATCAGCAGATTTGGACCCGATGCTCGGGAGATTGCATCAAAAGTTGAAAATAGTGTCAAGTCCTTTTTACTTAAGCAGAGTAACCTCTTTGAATCGCTTAACCTTCGGTACTTTGGCCCTGTTGACGGCCATGATGTGAATCATTTGGTACATATATTAAATGATCTCAAAAAAATCCCAGGCCCAAAAATTCTACATTGTGTAACCGTAAAAGGAAGGGGATTCAAACAAGCTGAAGAGAATCAAACCACTTGGCATGCCCCTGGTACTTTCGACAAGATCACTGGAGAGATTCACAAGATCATTCCTGAGAAACCTCAACCCCCAAAATATCAGGCTGTATTTGGCCATACGATGGTAGAGCTTGCGAAAGCTGACGACAAAATTCTTGGTATCACACCTGCCATGCCATCTGGCTCTTCTATGAATATCATGATGCGCGAGATGCCAGACAGAGCTTTTGACGTGGGCATTGCCGAACAGCATGCAGTTACGTTTTCGGCCGGGTTAGCAACTCAGGGGATGACTCCTTTTTGCAATATCTATAGCTCCTTTATGCAAAGAGCCTACGATCAGGTGGTACACGACGTATGTATTCAGAAACTTCCGGTAGTTTTTTGTATGGACAGAGCGGGTGTGGCTGGCGCTGATGGCCCGACCCACCACGGAGCTTACGATATTTCATACATGAGATGTCTGCCTAATATGGTCGTTTCTTCCCCCATGGATGAAGCTGAATTAAGGAACCTGATGTTCACGGCTTCTACTCACAAGGAAGGCCCCTTTTCTATTCGATATCCCAGAGGGAAGGGAGTGATGCCTGAGTGGAAAACTCCTTTTGAGAAAATTGAAATTGGTACAGGTCGGGAATTATTTAAAGGATCTGACATTGCCGTGCTCACTATTGGTCACATCGGAAATCTGGCTATCGAGGCTCGGAATGAACTAAAATCAAGTGGTTTAGAAATTGGCCTATACGATATGCGATTTGTCAAGCCTCTGGATGAAAACTTACTTCACGACATTTTTCAACAGTATAAATATGTGATAACCGTGGAAGATGGTTGCTTGATGGGAGGTTTTGGGTCGTCAGTATTGGAATTCATGGCTGATAATGAATACTTTTCGAAAGTCGTTCGACTGGGAATCCCAGATAAAGTGATAGAACATGGCGAACAATCGGAGCTCTATGCCGAATGTGGATATGACAAAAAAGCCATTATCCAGGCCGTTCATAAGTTGGTAAAAGTGGAGGCTTCAGTGTAGCTAATTCTGATCTCGTTGCATTTCTCAAAAAAAAATGACAATTTGAGAAGTAATGCACCTTCTTCACAGGTCTTTCTATCTATTAATAATCCTACTGACCCTCGCATTTGATGCTTGTCGGTCACCAGAACCCTCGATTGAAAAGAAGGATGAATTCATCGCAGATTTTGATCTTGAAAAAATCAGAGAAAGGGGATACATCATCGTATCAATGGATAACAATTCCACCGGCTACTTTATATATCGGGGGCGAACAATGGGCTATGAGTATGAGCTCCTCAAACGCTTCGCTGATGAGCAAGATTTAGAGCTTCGTATAGATGTTACCAAAAGCCTGAAGGAGGCATTCGACAAACTTAATCGAGGAGATACCGACATTCTAGCCTATAATCTCACAGTTACAAAGGAGCGAAAACTGCGAATGGATTTTACCAAATATCATAATTTGGTCCGGCAGGTGCTGGTACAGCGAAAGCCAGAAGGGTGGAAGAAAATGCATCCAAAGAAAATTGACAGACTGCTTCTGCGAAATCCTGTTGATCTTATCGACAAGACCGTTTATGTCCGTCATCATTCAGCACACAAATCCAGAATGGACAATTTATCCGAAGAAATTGGTGGAGAAATCAATGTGACCGAAGGCCCAACAAACGTGGAGACGGAAGAGCTCATGCGAATGGTGGCAAATGGTGAAATTGAATACACGGTGGCAGAAGAGGATGTTGCGCTAGTCAATGCCTCTTTTTATCCAAATCTAGACGTAAAAACGGCTGTGAGTTTCCCACAACAAATAGCCTGGGGAATTCGAAAAAATGCAGACAGCCTAAATTCCACATTGGATCAATGGATTGTTAAGATGAAAAAACATCCGGCCTATCATGTGATCTACAATAGATATTTCAAGAAGAGACATACGCTTTTAAATCCTGAAAGTGAATACTTCACTTTTGAAGGGGGTGAAATTTCTCCTTATGATGATCTGCTAAAAGAAATGGCCGTTGATTTAGAATGGGATTGGCGACTGCTAGCTGCCCAGATGTACAAAGAATCTAAGTTCAACCCACGGGCAGTTTCTTGGGCAGGGGCCCGAGGACTTATGCAGCTAATGCCGAATACGGCACAGGCGCACGGTGTGACCAACCCGAGTGATCCTAAACAAAATATTAACGCTGGCAAAAAGCATCTAAAATGGCTTCAGAATATATGGAAAGATGAAATCACTGACCCAACTGAAAGATCAAAATTTGTTCTGGCCTCTTACAATGTAGGTCAGGGACACGTTCAAGATGCCGTGGCACTCGCTCGTAGAGATGGATTCTCTGGAAAGAAATGGGATGGAGAAGTAGAAGAATATCTCCTGAAAAAATCCAAACGAGAATTCTACAATGACCCAATTGTAAAATATGGTTATTGCCGCGGTACTGAAACCGTAAACTATGTAAGCACCGTTTTTGCTATTTATCAAACCTATCAAAAACTAGTACCTGATGAAGGATAGTGTTTTATCAATTTCTAGTTGTGTCATTCCTATTCGTATTATATTTGGTAGACTAACCATTAATTGTAGATGATTCATATTGAAGCACTTCTCCAAGAATATCAGCGTATTAGGAGAGTAGAAATTAATCGCGACCTCTTTTTATATATTCTCAAACTGTATCCCTCGTTGCTTGTGTGCATGTCGGATGGCAAACTCGATGATGAGGAGTGGGACAGTGTAATGAAATTAGCCAAAGGTCTTGCCGAGGAATATGCTGAACTTATTCCTGGAACAGATCGAGAAAAGATTGCTCAGAATTTCAGAACTGAATTTCGATATCTACTCGAAAATGTAGAACGCTGGCAGAAGAAATTTTTAAGCGTCCTCAAAGGGTATATCGAAGACAGTAGAGATGATAAAGAATTCATCATGGAGTCGATGTATCTTTTTGCCAATGCTGCGGATGGCATCTCTATGGAAGAGCAGCAGGCGATTAATAATTTGTCTGACAGGCTTGAATTGGAGTTTTAAGGCTAAATCAACCACTTCACCAAGGTATAAATTCCCAATCCAATCAATAAAAATCCCGGGACTTTGTGTACCAATAATTGATTGTCAGAAATTCGTGTGAATTTATTGCCCAACCATAACACGGTCATGAGCAACGAAAACGTACCTGATGAAATGCCAATAAGGTAAAGCCAATAAGCGAAACCCTCCAGTGGAATAACATCATGATTCTGAATATAGGCGGTGACCATTAGCCAGAAGGGAATGGTCATTGGGTTAAGAAATCCTAAAACTATTCCACGCTTAAAACCTGCCCTCCCCTTCGCGATTTCTTCCCCATGCACGTCCGCTGACTTTGCTTTGGAGAGCAGGCTGAGAATACCTACTCCAACAAGTGCAGCAGCAGTAACTATTTGAAAATAATCCTCTAGCCGTGTTGATGATTTAAGGAATATCTGGAATTTGACAGTAAGACCCGCATAAAGAAATTCTACCAATGAAGCAGACAGGGAAAAGAAGATTGCTGCTCGTTTGTGATTCTGAACAGCCATCTGTACCACAGAGACATTGGCCACTCCGGGAGGAATTGAGCCCAAATAGCTGATAATAAATGAAACTAGGAAAACCTGTACAATCATACGGCCTTTAGTCGCTTATTGTAAGCTCGAATATCTAACAATTTTTTTACCCCTGCTCGGGTCGAAACATAAGTTATCCCCAATTTTCTATTCTCACGACTCACTTCAGCCATTAGTTTAAAATGATTAAAAACAACTTTGTAAGCTTTCAGTAAAGAAAACCCGGGTTGATAAATATGTGCAGGCTCGGCTCCACAGCCATTCAATTCTACAATACTAAAATTATTTAGCTCTTTCAAATCCTCAAACGACTTACATTTCAGATCAAAGCGCCCATAATAGAACCCGTCGATCTGCTTGGCTAGTTTGTCGAACGCTCTGTTTAGACGTTCGTCTGCTTCGTGGGTTACATCAAGAAACATCGTCCCTCGACAGTGATTTCCTATTTGCTCCACGACCACTTCCTCCCCGTTTGAGGGGACAATTTCTAGCAAATGTGCCAAGCGCTCATGATCAAAATCCACTTGTAACATTGCTCGTTTTTCAGATTTCAATAAATCCTTAAACGTCGATTGCCCATCACCAGTCACCGTCAAAAATTTCTTCTGAACAATGGACGTGATTCTCCCAACCTTTTCCGATGGTTTCCGAACATAAAAAACACCCAACTCAATGGGATAATCAATAAATTCTTGAATGATAAATGGAACTTGCATCTTCGCCCCATAATTTTTTAATTCCTCCTCACTTCCAATTACTTCCACTCCGTTTCCTCGCTCCCCAATGTCAGGCTTTGCGATTAAAGGAAAACCAATTTCCATTTCAGTTTCGATAAGCTCTTTCGGAGAATAGTCATCAAGTAAAATGGTTTTGGGATAATATTCTTGAGGGATAAGGTTGAATATTTCGGATTTTTTTTCTCCAATCATTCCCCCGAAATCTATGGTTGGGTTAGAAGCCGAGAAAAAGAAAAATGATCGTGACCTAATAGCCAGCCAGACAAAATAAAAATTCACTGGAAAATAAAACACCCAAAGCGGCCAAAATTCCCACTGAAAAATCCTGATCATCCAGCGGCTAAAAACGGACATTAGCTGTCTTTGCCCTGCTGATATCTAACTGTAGAACTGGCAACTCCAAAATGTGGAGGTAACGAAACGTAATTGAATTTTTGATGAATGGCTACTTTGATCAAGGCCATATGGTGAATCGCGTGTTCGATACAATACGCAAGCTCTCGATGAAAGCTACTTGTCATTCGAACATTCTCGCCACCTTCCACCTCATAATTCGCCTCATTCGTCAATGGTCGATCTGAGATCTCCTTAGACAAAAATTCTTGTATTGATCCTATCACATGGATGGCTAATTTCGAATCGATTTCTAAAATTGCGTCGTGCTTTCGTTGATCATAGCTGATTATATCATTTGTTGCAGCATCCATAAGACATATGAAAAATTCGATAGTGTGACGCATATGCTGCCCCACAGTTGAATTGCTCAAGACCTCAACCGGGCTGGAAAAGTCGTTTGGTTTTAAGGTCTCAATAGTATCCTTGAGTTGATCCAACAGGCTTATAGCAGAATTTTGTAATGACATGACTTGTGTTTTCGGTGGCTAAAATAAGTCAATATGAGCTCATTAGGAAGACCCTTTTTATCAAAGGCCATTTTTACATTATTTCATAGAAGACCTTTTCACTAATGTCAGTCCATACCCGAACTTGCTTTTTGAATTTAGAAAACGATTCATATACCCTGCGACTCGAG
>JAAEPI010001354.1 GCA_024232835.1 Cytophagales bacterium | reverse complement strand
GCGAAGCGTGGATTAGGCTTTGGCTTAGGTTTGGCTTAGGCTTGGTGAGGGAGCTGTGCACGCAGAGCGAAGCGGAGCATGCACAGCTGCCTCAGCAAGCCTAAGCCTAACCTAAGCCTAATCCACACTTGTGCCCAGTCAACCACGACGAATTTTCCGCGCCGAATTGTCCACGCCGAATTGTCATGGACCCGTCTGGACATTGCAGTAATGTTTTCCTATTCTGTCATTGAGACATTTTTTTCTTTTTTGGTCCCTTCAATGGCCGAATGCATTCGGCCTCATTCATGAATGCCCAGATTCCAAATAATTCAAAGAGACATCATCAAAAACTGCAGCATGCAGAACCGCAGCAGCAATTTCTTGGTTTCTATTCTGACCTCTACACATGTTGCTCCACAGCTTCACATGCTTAGTCTCTGGCCACATCTCCAGAAAGTTGTGACTGTAGTACAACAATTTCTGAACTGGAACTGGCTGTAGAATGACTTTGGCTGATTTAGAACTCGCTGAAGTCACACGCAAGTTGCCACCACTTTGACTTTGAATTGTGGGCAACAACAGACTTCACACAATTAGTGTCAGAATGAAATTTCATTGGTATTGATGATCTCTGCTGAGTTCCCAAAAGTGCTGACAGAATTCCTCTCTTCGAGCTTCTGTAATTGCTGGTTGTTCCATAGTATCAGTAGTGCAGAACGTGCAACACTTTTCTGTGTGTCTGTCTAGATTCTTGGGTTTTCTTCCTCGGTTAATTTTTCCAGCAGCAGACTCATATTCCTTTCCAAAGTGTTGGTTCTTCTTTCAATGTTGGGCTTCCATTCCAAGAGAATCTTCCTACTTCCTGAATAAAGCTTTTCTTGACTAAAATGTCCACCAGCTTCTACCAAAGAGCATGGTCCTCATTCTCAAGCAAGCCATAACACCAGGGACTGTATCACTTTCTGGATTTTCAGTTGGTAGGCCTGTTATTGTGGATCCTTTAATTCATGAAAGAAATCCCAGCAATCAACTGCACCACCATCATTCAACCATTTTGCTTGACACCTTTCTTGATGATTTCTTTGGAGATTCTGTCATATTCACAACCTTAACACCAGTAATATCCCTCCCACTTCCACCCTGCACCACTAAATTGTTGTTATGTGCAAAGCAATCAGTGATAGAAACAGGGTGTTTGAGTTGGCCCCATGCCATCATTGGTCAAGAAGGAGCCAAGTCTGAGTTGGCTCCATTGTAACTGGACTTGGCTCCTTCTTGCATGTTTTCACCCAGAGCCAACTCGACTTGGCTCCTTCTTGCCCGAAAATTGCCAGAGTTGGCTCACTGGGACTGCATTGTTTCTCCACTATTAATGCAGATAGAAGTTGGCTCCTTTTTGCAAAAGTTGCCTTAAGTCACAAGGACCCAATTTCTGCAAAAAAGTCAAAACCAAAAATTTTTTAGTTGGCTCCTTATTGCACGTGACTTAGTAAACCCCACTCGTTTATTGGAGGGTGGGTGCGTTGAATGTGT
>JAAEPI010001353.1 GCA_024232835.1 Cytophagales bacterium | reverse complement strand
GCCCACATGTATTTTGATACTGCATCAAGAATTTCATTGGCTCTATTGATAGCCACTTGATAGGTCTCACCAGATACAAAAATATTTGTGTCGTCAGCAAATAGCACAAAAAGGGCAGATATAGAACAATTCAACAAGCCATTGATATAGATCAGGAAGAGGAGCGGGCCAAGTACACTGCCCTGGGGAACTCCATATTCCACGGGTGCCGTGTCAGAGTTGTCCCCCAGAACACTAGTAAACTGGAATCTATTCGATAGATAACTTTTCAGTAGATCATATGCATTTCCTCGAATTCCGTAATGTTTCAGTTTGAATAGCAGAATTTTATGGTCAATAGTATCAAATGCTTTGCTGAGGTCGATAAATATGCCTAGTACATGTTGCTTAGATGATGTACCCTGCTCAATATGGTTTACCGAGAAATTAAGTGCATGACTTGTCGAATGTCCCCTACGAAATCCAAATTGATTAGGGTTGATGAGGTTTTGGGATGAAAGATAACTGTAGAGTCGTTCATATATTATCTTCTCAAATATTTTTCCAAAAATTGGT
>JAAEPI010001352.1 GCA_024232835.1 Cytophagales bacterium | reverse complement strand
GTATGGGAGATGAGGTTTTTGTAAATGAGGAAGAGCAGTGGGAAACAGAAATTAATGGAACTGCAAAAATTGACGAATTTCAATATGGCGACAAATTGGTGGCTGAGGGATCATATGTGGTAAGAAGCAGACACGGTAATGCAACGTAGAACACACAACAGTAATATTACGTTAAGCGCCGATGGAGCGTTGGGCAGAAATTTGATGAGAAAGACGTAAATGACGTCCTTCCATCAGCAAGTGAAGTCCAATGGACTCAAATGCCTACTAGATTTCCCAAGGATGCACCACTGCGTCCTAAAGAGCAGAATAAACCTGTGGGGAATCAGCAAAACTGGGCAGATTCATCACTCATGGACATTTGGGCAAAAATGTTCATGCCAGTGCTGAATTACTGCTGTGATATGACTAATAACATTGGTGCCATGAGGCATGGATCAAGCTGGATTGGAATCTCTGAAAGCACAGCAATAAAGTTCATTTGCTGTCTACTGCGAATGGCAATAGTCCCCCAGAAACGAATGGAAGATTACTTCTCACTCAAAACTGGAGATCCTGTTATTCTTAGTCTGAATATTTCTGGCCGCCATTTCTACCAAATATATAGGAATTTTTCAATGTATGACCCTGATAATGCTGCAAAAGAAGGGTTCTCAAACAAAACCAACAAAGAAAAGTATGATAGTCTTTACAAAGTGCGCCCTGCCTTCAACATGGCAATATCAAATTTTCAATCAATGAGAACCCCAAAGCAAGTCCTCTGTATTGATGAGTCAATGAGCAAGTAT
>JAAEPI010001351.1 GCA_024232835.1 Cytophagales bacterium | reverse complement strand
ATGAAAAGACTGCCTATGAAGCATGTCTTGGCACCTCAGTGGCAGGAAAAAGAACTATAGCTTCAATGAAACATGTTGGTCTGAATGTAGCGGCGGACCCATTTATTAATTCTGCCCTGCTTGCCATTAAAGGCGGCATGATGTTGGCAGTTGCTGATGATCCCGGCATGCATAGTTCTCAAAATGAGCAGGACAGTCGATTCTATGCCGATTTTGCACATGTTATTTGTCTGGAGCCAGCCAATCAACAAGAAGCTTACGATATGACTCGAACAGCTTATGATATTTCGGAAGAATTTCAAATTCCGATTATGTTAAGAATGGTCACCCGCCTAGCTCACAGTAGAGCGGCAGTTAACGTTCGAGCGGCCAATAAAGAGAATAAATTACAAAAAGCACCTTTCTGTTCTACCGAGTGGAATATTCTTCCATCCAATGCCAGAATTCTTTGGAAAAATCATTTGAAAAAAACAGAAAATATGAGAAATTTTTCTGAAAATTCAAAGTTTAATACTTTAAGACTCAACAATAACGCCGAGCTTGGAATTATAACCACTGGAATTGCAAGGAATTACTATAACGAGAACAGAAGTGAATTGGAAGTTCATCCCTCACATTT
>JAAEPI010001350.1 GCA_024232835.1 Cytophagales bacterium | reverse complement strand
GACAAAATGCCTGGAGTTGTGTTTCTTTCCAGCATTTCTCGCTTTTCGCATGATCATTTGCGAGAAACACTATAACTACCTAGATTTTGTACAACAAGGTTAGTGATTGTAGAATAAAATAAATCACTCTAAGCTTATAAAAACACTAAAGAAAAAAGGACTCCTTTGTTATAATGACTTGGTGCTCATCAACCAATAACACAAAAAAGGAGTCCTCTATGCAAACAGTAGTCTATTACAAAAATAACCAAGAAAGCAACACGAAGTTTGCCGGGTTGGCTACAGCCCTTACCTGGATAAAACAACAGAAGCTGTTCTGTTTTATGAATCATATTCGTCTACCCATGAAAACAGTGAAGCGAACTCCTCGTTCTAAAATGGAGGACCTTGTTGTTGGCATCATGAGTGGCGTGAAATGCATTCGCGATATCAATGAGACAACCCATCGGGACAAAGGTCTGGCAAAAGTGTTGGGCCGAGACTCTTTGGCAGACCAATCACTACTTTCAGAGATGTTGAATAAATTTGATGAGCGCTCAGTTGAGAAACTGCGCAGCGGTGTCGTCAACACCAACAAAAAGAAAAGCCAGGCGTTAAAGGATCTTCGCAGAGGATATCGGGTGGTGATAGATATTGACATGACTGATTTACCCTGTTCCAAAAAATGTGAAGGGGCAAAGAAGGGCTACACCACCTCTCGAAAAGGCACGCCCGTGAGACAGGTGAGCCTTATCTATGCATCCAAGCATCAGGAGCTTCTGGATATCCATCTTCATTCTGGCAATACGCATTGCACTGATCCTCTGAAAAAGGAAATACAAGGCTTTGAGCGCCAATACGGCATTCCTAAGAAGCAAAGAGGAAAGATCACACTGCGCGTTGATAGCGGGTATGGCTCTGATGGAAACATAACGTGGTTATGCAAAAGGGGTTACCGCGTGTTGGCTAAAGGATACTCTTCTCGAAGAGCTGCCGCTTTAGCTCGTTCAATAAAGCCTAACCGAAGATGGATAAAGGTTTCTTCAGATCAATATGTTCTTAAGGTAAAACAAATCAAAACGATAGGCGTTAGCCATCAAGCAGTGTTGGTAAAGACAAAGAGCAAGAAACCCAAGGAAGGTAAATGGGTATACAGTCTGTTGATTACCAACCTCAAGAATAAGGGGCCGGTTTCGTTAGTAAAACTCTACAACCAACGCCAAGCCATTGAAAAAGAGATTCAGCAAGTAAAAAGCGTCTTAGGACTAAAGCACAAAAGGAAAAAATCATTTCACGGCATGGCGGCCCTGGCATTATTTACGTTGATGGCCAATAACATACTGGTGTGGTTTAAAAAGATTCTTCCCAAAAGCGTACACCACTTAGGGCTTAAAAGGTTAATTCACGAAATTCTGAGTATTCCGGGCTCAATAAGTGGTTTTGCGAAAGGTTTCAAAGTAGCCATAGAATCTCAGTACGCATTTTCTAAAATCCTTCTATCGCTATCGAAGCAACAAAAAACATTGCCTCTGGGATTCTAAAAACTATGACTATGTTGTACGAAACTTAGGTAACTAGGAGGGAACAAACCATGGCAAGCGCAGCAAAAAAAGAAGAAAGTCTTCGAACTGAGGTGGTAACTGATATAAAGAAGATAGAGCAGGTTGAACCTG
>JAAEPI010001349.1 GCA_024232835.1 Cytophagales bacterium | reverse complement strand
CTTGGTGTATGAATCAAATGTAACTCTTAAAGATTATGAGGGCTCATTGCGTCAAGTTGTTGTTCGAGGCAATGGACGCGAAAAGCCAACATTTCTCATCACGAATGATTTTGATGTTTCATTGGAACTTCTTGTCAGCAACTATTCTCGCCGTTGGCGTGTTGAAAATGTTATTTCCGAAGCAGTCAAGTTTTTCAATCTTAATGCACTGTCTTCCCCTATCCTTGTTAAAGTTCACTTTGATGTCGTAATGACTATGATTGCTGACACTTTGTACAATATGCTGGCCCAAAAGTTACGTGGATTTCAAGATTGCGACGCCTCAAAGATCTACCGCAATTTTGTAAAGGGAAAAGCAAATATAATAGTCAAAGATAGAGAAATTACCGTCACGTATCCACGAAGAGCCCACAATCCAATTTTAAGGGCTGTGCCATGGCAGAATTTGCCAACATCTTTCTCCTGGCTCGATGGAGCTAATCTGAAACTTAAATTCAGATAAATTTGATTCTGAAAATCTTATATTTCTATGACGGTTAAATTAGCGCGAAAATCGGTGTTGAATGAAACTTCGGGTTCGCCGAACAAGAAAAAGGCGCATGAGCTCACGCCAGTCATCAGCATATTCACTTTTTTCAAAGGCTGCCAAAGAACGCAACGGGCACTGGTGTTGGCGCATGAATCCGGTTTCGCCCATAT
>JAAEPI010001348.1 GCA_024232835.1 Cytophagales bacterium | reverse complement strand
GGGGAATGAGACTAGGGATGCGAGAGGTTAACAAAGGGGTAGGCGCTGTTAATGGAATTATTCACGCTGCGGAGATAGAAGGAAAATAGAATATCTTTGAAAAAAATTTACAAGACTTTACCCAAATACTTGCTCCAAAGATTGAGGGAACATTGAACCTGGACAAAATCTTCAAAGAAGAACCACTTGATTTTATCTGTTATTTTTCCTCCAGTTCTGCAATCCTGGGTGATTTTGGAGCCTGTGATTATGCCATTGGTAACCGTTTCCAAATGGCATTTGCAAGACTACAGTCAGAACAGAGCACATCTAAAGTAAAAAGGGTTGTCATTAACTGGCCACTTTGGAAAGAGGGAGGTTTGGGAACGGGTAGTGATGAGAGTACCCAATTCTACTTGAAGACGAGTGGGCAAGAAATATTAACCAAGGAACAGGGATTAACTATTTTTGATCAAATTCTCTCCTCTGGGTCAGCGCAAACACTGGTTCTCTTGGGTCAACCTAAGCGGATTGAAAGATTTTTAGGAATAAACAAAAACGCTTTGCCTCCTGTCGCATTCCCAGTTCTCTCTACTAAAAGGACCGGAAGGACTCCGGTTATGAATGGATTAACAACAGAACAGTGTGTGATCAGGCAACTGAAGGAATCAGTACATCACTTGTTAAAGGTCCCTGTAAATCAGATGAAAATGGATGAAAACCTATCTGATTT
>JAAEPI010001347.1 GCA_024232835.1 Cytophagales bacterium | reverse complement strand
TGCCAGACCACACATTGCTCAATGGTCAATCCTTTCATAGCTGGAGTTCTTCCCGTTCTTTCAGCTGAAAGAACTTTAGAAGCAGCATCAGGTAAAGGACCCTTGCTCATTCCCAGAAATCTCTCAATCCGCTCAGGTTGTCCAAATAGAACCAGGGTCTGTACTGCACCTGAGGAAAGAATCTGATCAAAAAGAGACAACCCCTGTTCCTTAGTTAATAGCTCTTGTCCACTTGTCTTCAGGTAGAATTGGGTACTTTCATCATTGCCCATTCCCATGCCTCCCTCTTTCCACAGTGGCCAGTTAATCACAACTCTTTTTACCTTGGATGAATTGTGTTCTGACTGAAGTCTTGCATAAGCCATTTGGAAACGGTTACCAATGGCATAATCACAAGCCCCAAAATCTCCTAGGATTGCTGAACTTGAGGAAAAATAACAGATAAAATCAAGCGACTCTTTTTTGAAGAGTTGCTCCAGGTTCAACGTCCCCTCTATCTTTGGACCAAGTATCTGGGCAAAGTCCTGGTACTTTTTTTCAAAGATGGTCTCTTTTCCTTCTATGCCTGCAGCATGTATGATTCCATTAACAACACCTACCTTTTTGATAGCATCATGTATAGCTTGTTTCATTGCCACTAAATTTGAAATATCGGCCTGTAAATATACGACTTTGCTGCCTTGTTGTTGTAGGTAGTCAATACGACTCTGCTTCTCATTTGAAAGCGGTGATCTTCCGGTAAGAATGAGGTTGGCCTTGTACTCTTTGACTAAATGCTCAGCAAACAATAGGCCTAAACCGCCCAAACCCCCGGTGATTAAATAGGTGCCTTGTGACTTGAGTAGTGATTTCTTTGAGTTCAGTCGTAAACTATGAACTTGAGGAACAAACCTTTGGCTGCCTTGATACCAGACTGATTTCGTATCGGCGGTATGAAGCTCATTCCAGATCAGCTCGGCCCAGCCCTTT
>JAAEPI010001346.1 GCA_024232835.1 Cytophagales bacterium | reverse complement strand
GTATGGGCTCAACCCATTGTTGTCAATGGCCCCGTCCAGAAAGTACACATAGGATTGTTCGGAGAAGATCGAGGTGAGATTCGATATGAAGTCTATACAGAATCTGACAATGAAGAAGAAACTGTGGTTCACTCTCAGGGAGTAGTGGAGTTTAAGGGAAAAGAAGAAACAGATCATCTTGATGTTCATGAACTCAAGAGTCAAATGGATGAAAGACTTTTGAGTGCAGAAGATTGCTATAAAGCCTGCGCAAAGATGGGAATAGATTACGGAGAAGGGCACCGGGGAATCAGGAAAATCTATAAGGGAGAAAATCAGGTTTTGGCAAGACTATGTCTTCCTGTCTCCGTTCAAGATACACAAAAAGACTATGTCCTTCATCCGAGTATGATGGATTCAGCACTTCAATCTTCTATCGGCTTGATGCTCAATAATAGCATTATTGAGGACGGTAACGGAGCAAAGTACAAGCCAGCTCTGCCATTTGCTTTAGAAGCATTGAAAATATTATCTCCTTGTACTTTCAAGATGTACGCCTGGGTACGCTACTCAGAAGGCAGTACACCATCTGATAAAGTCCAGAAACTGGATATTGACCTTTGTGATGAACAGGGAAATCTCTGTGTTAAAATGCGAGGATTCTCTTCCCGGAGACTGGAAAATGAATTTGTAGTATCTAAAACTGAAAGTTCTATAGCAACACTCCTTGCTACACCGGTTTGGAAAGAGCAAAACGTATCGACGGACGTGAACAGACCTGAATATTCTGAGCATAAGATTTTGCTTTGTGAAATGTCCGAAATTGGGGCCCGTGAATTGCAATCTCTGGTTTCAGGTAGTCGTTGCAGGGGAATGGAATCCAAACAGAAACTAATCGAATCTCGTTTCAGCGACTATGCTACAAACTGCTTTGAAATGGTGAAAGGTGCGTTGAAACAGAAACAATCAGGGAAAGTTTTTGTTCAGGTTGTTGTACCCATTACCCCTGAACAGTCTCTGTTTGCTGGTATTTCGGGTCTACTTAAGACAGCGGTCCTTGAAAACCCTAAACTGGTAGGACAGATAATTCAGGTTGATTCAGCGGAAAAAATTGAAGACCTGGCGGCAAAACTCAAAGAAAACAAAATGGCTCCAGATGACACTATAATTAAATATGAGGGAGGCAAAAGAGTTGTTTTGGCCTGGGAAGAACTCAAAGTACCTAAAACTAGACCTAGCGTTGCCTTCAAAGCTAAAGGCGTAT
>JAAEPI010001345.1 GCA_024232835.1 Cytophagales bacterium | reverse complement strand
TGCCGAGACCATAGTTATGTTCAAAATGATAGCCCTGATTTTTCAGGGTATTGAAGGTTTCATTTTCGATCTTCCAACGGGTACGCCCACCGCGCATGATTTGATACGCATTGTCTTTTGTCACAGTAAAATCGGTAACCCAGCTGAAATGCTTTATCTTATCCGGTGTAACTTCCCAGTATTCTATAAAATTAATCAACAAATCCTGGTTTGACGCGTTGAGTGGGATTTGGTTTATAAAACTAAAACGATGAATCATTTGCGGATTCTTTTCATCGGCAATTTCAAACTCGGTGCTCTGACCCGCATCCCGAGCCATTCTGACCTGCTCGAACAGAAAAGAATGATCTCCTTCTTTGACTCCCAGAATGTAGTGAAGATTATGTTTCTGAGCCTCCCTGATATGAGGCGCATTTGAACTTATACCATCTTCAGTAACTATCAGGGGCAAATGAGGATGATCTTTCCTAAGTTTTTCAAACAAGCGCTTGGCAGCATTACGTTCGCAGTCGTTCTTGGTCTGACCATCCTGTCTTTGAATGAATTCCGGGGCT
>JAAEPI010001344.1 GCA_024232835.1 Cytophagales bacterium | reverse complement strand
CCGGTGAATTAAAGAAAGCAATCATTGTAGCCGGTCGTGGTTTTCAGGATACTCTTTTGGATGAATTCCGATTATGTGCAAATTCTGGCTATTTCAGCCTTCTCATTCAGGGCTACACCGCGGAAAATATATATTATCTCAGTCCAGATACCGATACAGTAATTCGTGACGTTTATGGTAATGAGTTGTCTAATGTTGTTGATAGAGATGCCACATATTCTAATCTGCGCGATGCAATAGAATGGGCTGGTGATGCTGATGAACTTCTGTTGTATATGATAGGCCACGGTAGTCCTGACATTTTTGAATTAAATCCAACCAAAACTCTCAATGCAGAAGATTTGGACAAAGACCTCGATAATCTGCAAGAGAATATATCTGGCAGATTGATACTCATTTATGATGCCTGCAATTCAGGGACTTTTGTTCATCAAATGACTCCTCCCGAAGGAAAAGAACGTATTGTTATAACTAGTACGAATAAAGGTGAAGATGCTCATTTTGGACACAAAGGAGGACTTTCATTTTCTTATCAGTTTTGGTTG
>JAAEPI010001343.1 GCA_024232835.1 Cytophagales bacterium | reverse complement strand
GTATGGGGTAGGCAAAGGTTCCAATCATAAGGGAAGGGTGGGGATTAATGGCAGGGATGTTTAGGTAACAGGTGGAAAATAGCTCGATAACATTAAAATGTATTATATAGGAGGTGTCAAAATCGAATTAACGCCCTACCTAAACCTATAACTAGCTTTTTCACCCTCAGTCATGAAATTTTGAAACCTTCCAGGACCTATGGCCCAAATTTACCATTCCATCTAATTGCTCTCCCCTCTGTGGCAGGTGTACACTCCATGAGGTGCCAAAGTGGAGTGCAGGGTGATATATATAATCAGGTGGCAGGTGATGTTGGAAATATGCATGGAATCTGATGGACATGCTATACAGTCTATAGAGATTACAGGAGGGCAAAATGGGATAAAAGTAGCTCGAGATGTCCAGTTAGAGGGAAGGGAAGGGTGAGATGAACCTGAAGCTATGAGAGGGTGGGGCGGATGGAAATAGGATGGGAGGTCAACAAATTTATCAGTCCGAAGCTACGGACTAGTTGGTAGGGTTCCTGTTAGTAACTTCAAGAATGCTATTCTGCAAGAAACTTCAATATTAAAAGATTATAAATGAATCTTTTGAAGTTCTCAGAACCTTCAAAAATTGAAATACATCCTACCAAAACCATTGTTAGCTTGTTTGCCATCATTTCCCAAATTTTTAAACCTTCCAGGGCCTTAATTTTTTGGCATAATGTAGGCATCGCCGTACTATACCAATATGCAGTAAAATACAATATTGTAGCTTCTAAGGTAAGCTTCTAGTGGTTTCAGAAATCAGAACCTCAAAAATCAAAATAACATCCTACCCAAACCTATGTTTCCAAAAAAGTCCCGAAGCTCT
>JAAEPI010001342.1 GCA_024232835.1 Cytophagales bacterium | reverse complement strand
GCCACACACGCTGATCGGACCTTCCACGGTCAGCGTGACCGTTTTTAGTTTTCCTTGAGTATCCTTTATCGTGACTGTCTTGCTGATTCGTTTTTTACTCTGCATTTCTCGGATAGGGTAGAGCACCGCTTCTGCTCCGTCAAGATCCTCGATAAGAAAGATCTTACCGCTCAGCTCGTGCCGATCAAATCGGTAAAAGCTGCTCTCTGTGATCATCGTACTTTCAATAATATCTTCCTGCGGCATGGTAGCCGCTACTTTCTCTTGCAGGTAGCTTTTGCCCATACCACTTTTGGCCAATGTCACCACACTCAGTGGGTCTTTGCATTTACGGCTGGTCATGGCCATGCCTAGCACCAGTGCATTGATCCACTCACCAATAATGCCTGTGGCTTGTAGATCGTCTCCCGTTCGTTGCATCAAATTAGGAGCGGATGCATACACTTTAGCTTTCTTGATTTCATCTGGTGTGAGCATTCTTCTCTCTGGTTCTTGATTCTCTTGCTGTCGCTCTATTTCTTCCAGTCTGTACTTTTCTAATTCGTCTGTTAGGTCGGTCAAGGCTGCTGCTACTACACTGGTTCCGATTTCCAATCGCTCTGCAATCTTCCTGATCAGCTTCTCAGTTTGGTTGTCGTTGTACAAGTCCAGGTTGTGACGGATGGATAAATGCTCTACCTGAACTTTCAAGGTGACTCGCATTCTGTCCAAGCCTTCTAATCTTATTCCGCCAAGCACGGCTATATCCATTGGTGGGTGGGTGTAGGTGATGTGGTCGGGGTTGGTGGAGTTGAGATTGCTCATTATTATATTATTAAAGCATTATATTGACTCAATAATATACATATGTATTGTATTAAACAAATATAGAATTGCTTTTAACATCAATTAATTGACACTATACCGAATACCTCTTGTTTTTTGAATAAATTGTAGCCGAAATGGAAAAAAGAAAGCTGAATCGGATTAGAGTAGCACTAGCAGAAAATGACAGAACAAATACCGATTTAGCAAGAGCATTAGGTAAGAATCAGGCCACCGTTTCTAGATGGTGTACGAATGATGCCCAACCTGGACTGGAAACATTATTCGAAATAGCCGAATTTCTAAATATCGAGGTTTCCGATCTAATTCAGAAAAGAAAAAAATCTTGATTTTTCTTCGTGTGAACTATCAGTCACTTTTGTGACCAATAGGTAATAAAAAATCCCAACCTTCTCAGATCAGGATTCTTTCTATTCTTTCAGTCCGAGCAGCATGCTCGAACTAGCGATACGGATAAGCTCGCACCAACTAGGGGATAACCTCGCGCCAGCAGGAGCAGCATGCTCGAACTAGCGATACGGATAACCTCGCGCCAGCAGGAGTTTCCTATGCCCATTCCGATGGATGATAGCTACAAACACTACAAAACAACTCTCACACTTCCAGCTACCAATACCTTCCAGGAAAATGTATTTCGCTTAGCAGAGCATTATAACAAAACGATTCAGTCAGGACATGGCCTGTTCTTTGACTTTTCCCATACTCCTGAATACGAAAAACCTGTCCTTGATGAACTATGCAAACGCTATAGCTGGATTCTGGAAAACCCTTTCTTTATTCGGAAACAAGAGGCTAGGCTCAACTAAAAAATCCAACCTTCTCTGATCAGGATTCATTTCTATTCTTTAAGTCCGAGCAGCATGCTCGAACTAGCAATGCGGATAGGCTCGCACCAGCTAGGGCAACATGCTCGAACTAGCGATGTGAATAAGGTCAAGTAGGTAAGGGGGATTGCACCCCAAACCTCTCACAGAACCGTACGTGATAGTCTCCCATCATACGGCTCTTGTTATACAATCACATGGTTCTGAAGCCAAGCGACCAATGGTAAAACAAGTTTGGAAAACTGTCT
>JAAEPI010001341.1 GCA_024232835.1 Cytophagales bacterium | reverse complement strand
TATCAATGGCTTCGCGTTATTTTCGCCATAATTCCAGCCTTGACATCAAAGGCTGATTGTGAAAGAATTTCAAAGAGCATGTTACAAAAAATTATCAAATAAAGAGGACATTGAATATATATTGAAAACAATTCTATCCAGGCTGGCAGCCTTTTTACGTTCCCTGCGCTGCATATTCTATTCAAATGCGGAACTCAGGCGCTCCAAGGATTCATGGTGAATTGTTGAAGCTGGGTTTCAAACTTTCAGAACGTACGGTTTCCCGGTATATGCCTAAGAAAAGGCCATCCAGAGATAACCCCTAGAAATGGATGTCCTTCTTGAAGAACCACAAAGAAGGCATTGCGGCAATGGACTTCTTTACCGTGCCGACATTGTTCTTTCGAAACCTCTACTGCTTCTTTGTTATTCTTCACGATAAGCGTAGACTCATTCACTTCAGTGTAACATTTCATCCCACTGCTGAATGGGTTTCGCAACAGCTCAAAGAAGCCTTTGCCTCCGTTGATAAGATTAAAGATATGATCCATGACCGAGGCACAAATTTCTCACCATTGGTCCGTGAGACACTTAAAGGATTAGGCATCGAATCGGTAAGAACTTCCTATCGCAGCCCCTGGCAGAACGGGATTGCTGAACGTTGGGTAGGTAGTTGCCGAAGGGAACTGCTGAATCATGTGATTGTTTTAAACGAAAAGCATCTATTAAAACTATTGGCGGAATATGTCCGGTATTACAATGAGGACCGGACGCACTGTAACCTCGATAAAGACCCACCTATGGGTCGTCCGGTTCTAAAAAGAGAATCGGACGATGATAAAGTGATTGCAATCCCGAGAGTCAACGGATTGCATCACAAATATATCTGGAAGAAATCTGCCTGACTCTTCCTACTTAATTATTCAATCGATGTTTTGCTTTAGAATCAGGTAGCCGTTTTCTCAATAACTCAATTCCCGGACAGGTTC
>JAAEPI010001340.1 GCA_024232835.1 Cytophagales bacterium | reverse complement strand
GTCCGGAATATATTTATCTGGATAAAGATCGATTGCGCCAGGTCTTGGCGAATATCATTGGCAATGCGATCAAATTCACAGAAGAAGGACTTATTGAAGTAAAGCTCTCTTTGGTAATGGTGGGGCCCAAAGAAGCGGATATTAAAATTGAAATCAAAGACACGGGTATTGGTATTCCTGCTGAGAAATTGGATTTAATTTTTGGTGAGTTTGAGCAAGTAGATAATATTCACCTTCATTATGGAGGAACAGGTCTGGGCCTGGCAATCTCAAGAAGAATAGTTCGAATGCTAAATGGAGAAATTTCTGTTAAAAGTGAACTTGATCGCGGTTCTGATTTTACAATTTTGCTCAAGAAAGTGGGAATCGTTGATGAGGCAGATGAAAAAGAAGAGAGTACGAGGGTTCAGTATTATTTTGAACCAGCTAAAGTTATGATTGTTGACGAGTGTCTTGCAACACGTGAGCTTTTTGAGGCCTACCTAAGTGTGACAAGATTGACCGTAAGAACCTATGAAACGGCTTTTGATGCTATAAAGGATCTAGAAGAGTTCGTTCCCAACCTCATTATTACAGAGATAAGCCTCAGGTCAATGGATGGTTTCCAACTGGCGGAAGAAATTCGGACTATTGAAGGATACAAGAAAACGCCAATTATCG
>JAAEPI010001339.1 GCA_024232835.1 Cytophagales bacterium | reverse complement strand
GAGAATGGAAGGATTTTGTGGGGTTTGTGGAATTTTAGAGCTCAATCAAATCAAATAGGGGAATAGTTCGTTAATTTGTGGTAATTAAAACTCTAGAATTATGGGAGCAACGCAGATCAGAAAAGAATTGCATCAGTACATTGATAAAGTAGATGATAGATTGGTAAATCTTATGTATGCGATGATACAGGCTGATCAGACTGAGGGAAATTACTCGTTATCGGATAGACATAAAGAATTGCTCGATCAGCGCTTAGCCTCTCATGCATCCGATCCATCAGCTGGATCAAGTTGGGAAGAGGTAGAATCTCGTGTTAGAAATCAACTATGAGTAACCGATTAATCGTCAAGCCAGAAGCTGAGCTTGACACCTTGGAGTCATCTAGATGGTATGAAGATCAAAAACAAGGTATGGGAATTCACTTCCTTGAGTCAGTTAGGAATAAGATAGACTTGGTGAAGCAAAACCCAGAGCATTATCAAATCCGTTACAAGGAAACTCGATTTGCTTTCATTGACAAATTTCCGTATGCCATCCATTTTGTTTTAGAAGAGGATGTGGTTTACGTTTTAGCAGTGTTAAGTACGCATAGAGATCCAGAAATTTGGAAGACTCAATAACCCAACCCTTCTGTTCCTTGCTGTACTCGTCACCCCACAGGTTTAGCGGAGCATCTGCGGTGCGTTGGCAAGACTGCAGTCCAGAAAAATACAAATCTTCACGCCTTAAAACCGCTTCGCTTTTTTAGCCATTGCCCACAAGCCTATTTGCATTTTCTTCCCTTTGCTTG
>JAAEPI010001338.1 GCA_024232835.1 Cytophagales bacterium | reverse complement strand
CTAAAAGCTCCTTTCAATCTAGTGATTTTTTGCATGATTCATGCTTGGCGCCGGAGAATTAGCAGGCTAGGTTTAATATTATCTTTGGAGAGGGATATTAATAGTTGGGATAGAATCGACTCTTGTAAAATTTTCAGAAAACATCGCCGCCGATCCGTCTTCTAAAACTCCAAAATGCAATACATTAATGGTATCTTTATCGATATATCTTATATGACCTTCTCCGACAATTTTGGAATGTGTCGGATTTGAAGATGATTCAATATATGCAAGTGTCTGTGGATTGATCCATCCAGCAAGTGAATACTCCACAAATCTTTTATTCATGGGTACTGACCACCACTCGATGCGTACTTTCCAGAGATCCTCGATCTTTGAGAGAGTGATGCATGCGTTTTGATCGGAACGCACATTTGTGTTTCCATCATTATCAAGTAAAACAACGGAGTGGTCATTGTCGACGGAACAAAATGTTGCATTGTCCATATCCTTGAATTTTGTTGGCATTGCAACCGCTGGCAAGGACAGCATGCTGGCTAGTCCAATAGCTACAAATGAAAAACTTTTACGCATTGATTTCCGTCATTTCGTTCATTAT
>JAAEPI010001337.1 GCA_024232835.1 Cytophagales bacterium | reverse complement strand
CCTCTGGGAAGGGGAGTGCCTAAAAATCACCATGATACGGCAGAAATGAGAAAATGAGAACTTTTTCTATGCAACAGTTCAGAGTGCAAAATGCTGAAATTTCACAACCATCGAAATCACAATTGACAAGAAATCACTATTTTGGTTTCAGGGCCAATGAAGTGTGGTAGGGCTTGAAACACTCAACATGAAGAAAAACTCTGTATCTTGAACAGAACGTGCCAACCCGGTTTGCACCATGAACCCTTGTACTAGTTAGTTTGTGCATGGCACACAGTCTGCGTTCATTATTGGTGGACTTCATTGGCCAATGGCCATGGCCGAAGGCCCAGTCTTTCCAAATGGATTCATTCTGTGAGTAGGACCACTTTTTTGGAGGTAAAGAATGACTTGCGAATAATTCTCCAATAAGCTGATCCAATATCATTTGCTTGGCATTACAATTTTCAAATGATGGGTGGTATTCCTGGATTGTGAGACACCAAAAGTTTATACAAGAACATGCTTTGGAAGTGGAAGAGAACATGTTGTACCTGATATATAATGCAGCTATTTATAACAGACCAGTCCAATAGCAATGAGAAAACTCGCTGTGGGAGTCCTCCAGGCTCACCGCCGGAATGTGGTCTGAGATGACCAAAAGTTGTTATACAAAAAAATTCTGCCATACCATGAATATGGTACTGTGGAATGACTTGTACCATGTTTATGATACATCGTTATTAGTCGTATCATTTACATGGT
>JAAEPI010001336.1 GCA_024232835.1 Cytophagales bacterium | reverse complement strand
TGACTCCGATTCAGAAAATATTGAATCCGATTCAGAAAATATTGACTCCGATTGAGAAAATATTGGCTCATTGCCACTTTTTTGGCACCTTTGGCCTCCGGGGACATTTTCTGGACATGTACCTGGGGGCATGTACACCTGGCCCAGGTGGGGGCCTATTCCCATGGTGCGTCTTGTGGGGAACATACGGAAAGTCGGGCACCTGTGCCTATATAAGGCAGTGAGAATTGATACTCGGCAACAAAAAAAAAATGGATCATTTTTCAATTTCGAAAGTGGGGTTTAAATCTGCCCCTAGATTTCGTACTACCGAGGCTACCTATTCCCTTGAATTCAAGAACTTGGATAATATTCCTATTGGACCAGCGGTTCATGAAGCATTTGCCCATCTCATTGAGACTGCGTTTGCAGATGGGAATGTTGATGACAAAGTCGGGCTTACCATTGACCACCCATTTCTCAAAAAGAAGATAGGGATACCGTTTTCAAGGAGAGATATGATGACTGCTGACAAGGTGTATGATACTGTTCAAAGATTCGTGCAGTCTAGTGAGCTGGTTCGACTTGACTC
>JAAEPI010001335.1 GCA_024232835.1 Cytophagales bacterium | reverse complement strand
GTGGAATCCACCGCGATAAATAAAAAGGTAGACGGCAAAAAGAAAAAGGCCCAGACTAAGCGCCAGATAGCGGCGACTGGTTTTTATTGAGTTTTTAGCTTTCATGGGGAATCTTCTCAAAAAGTAGGGGGAGACAATCCTTCGACAGGCTCAGGGTACGCAGCCTGAGCCTGTCGAAGGGTGTTTAACCCCGGATTATTGAGAAGATACCAGGTATCTATCTAGGCGGTTGAATTTCATGGGGGTACTTCATGCAACTTATGTGTTGTTTTGAGTTGATTAAAAACGGCTCTTCTTTTGGAGAGCATCGATTGGCCAAACACTTGATTTGACCACTCCGCCACGTCTATGTCCCGCACAGATTCCATCGCCTTTTTCACCAAATCACTGGTGATGTTTGAGGTAAAGACCGGGATCGTTAATACTATTTTACCCATTTCTTTCAAAGAACGTTCAGACGAAAACAGTTTGTATTTACCGAAAATGGATTCAATAATGTCTGATGTGGCCAATAGAGTTTGGCCTTCAGGGATTTTGCGCCCCTCTCGTTCTAAGTATTCTACAACTTGTGCCTTTAATTGTTGCCCCCGAGGTCTTAACGATACTGTCTCGATATTTTTTTCAAAGATAGCACTTGAGGCCCGCTGCAAGCCCTCTTGTTTGACTTGTTTCTCCACCCGATGCACAATCTCAATCATTTGAGCATAGGTGGTCACATCCTCTTTGTACTGTGTCAACCAGCCCAACTTTTCTTGAAACCTTCTCCTCCCAACATCAGCCGCTTGGCAAATGATGGCCTCTTTTTGGGCCAGCACTATCGGTTCGATATGCTGGCTGAGGCTACGGATAAATCTCTTTTGAGTGGAATATTCTTGTCGCTCCATCACAGACAATTGACCCAATGTTTTTTCATCAAGCTGCTCTTGCAAAACAGAAATTGTTTGCTCATCCAAAGTAAAAACTGAACTGATCCGTGAAAAATCGCCTTGTTCCTGATATCTCAAGATCTGTTGAGCCCAATGCACATAGGGCTCAACATTCAAATAACGAGCCTTTTGTCGTTGTTTGGGAGGCACCAAAAAGTAGAGTTCAGTCTGCTGGATTTGTTTGCGGCTCAAGCTACATTGGCTGACAAAAGCTTGCCAACGGCTATCATTTTCCAATTCCTTTTTGAGCAACAAGGCCATTTGATGGGTGACATCATAGGTATAGAGTACCTCACTTTTTTTCTGTTGGTAAAGCTCAACCCCTTTCTTGACATCACTGCCGTGATCAGCCAGAATTTGCACGGGGGTTCCCACCTGCTCTGAGAGGTCCAGCAGTTTCTGGGCAATGATTTCACCGCTGGAGTGCGTCAAAACCTCTAGGGCCAGCACTTCAACACTCTGATGTCGCAATGCATAGCCTGTTTCGACCAAATCAGTGGCCGGCACACCTAATATCACCAAACATTTTGCCTGTCCCAGTTCTATGGTTAGGTCAAGGATCATTATCCAATCAGAACGATACTCAGACTCTCTCTGGAGTTGGTATAACCCCAAACGAAATAACCAACTGCGTATACTACTGAAGGATGGGCTTGGCACTGCAAAAAATTGTCCGAATAACTCAAACGTCCTCTGACTGCCCCGTAGACTATTGAGACCTTGCACTATCTGTTGGATGCCCAGTTGGATCACATACACCGGATAGTGATGCCTTGCTGGAGCTGACAAGGCTATCTCTTCACTCCCCGCAGGCAATATCGTCCCCTCCAAGGCCCTTGAAACAACTCCCCCTTTCTCACCTAACCCCAATTTCTCTGCCGCCTTACTTTGATCCAGTTCCCGTTGCGACTCTTTGGCTTTTTCCTTCCATCGATCACGGCTTTCTGTCAAATCGTTCACTTTTACTCTTAAGGCTCTCGTTTGTTTCTGGCGGTGGATTGCTCTTTCTTTCCAACTATCACGGCTCTTCTTAAATAGACGGGCTAATCGACTGGCAGGACTCTTGTATCCTCTCATCTGAAACCTTGACCTCACATATTTTTACACATTATATACGACACTTATTTTGCATGGGAAATTGTAGGCCAAATCTTGGCAGAATCAACCCCCTAGCAGCCTGTCGGAAAAGTCGCATTGTGGGGATAAAAAGACCATTATGGGGCCAACATGGGACTTGGTTGAGTAGAAACCAGAGGTGACGGACTTGGCGTAGCTATTCAAGCGACCTTTTCCAGGTCGATAATGGTCCAGAAAATGAGCAATGAAGCTCAAAATCCTCGTTTTGTCGGCTGAAAATTATAGAATTCATCCTCTTTTGGCAGGTTTCCCCTGCCGTTTCGAT
>JAAEPI010001334.1 GCA_024232835.1 Cytophagales bacterium | reverse complement strand
CAAAGACAATGATGTCAGCACGTCCTTTGCAGGAGGCTAGCTGAACGGGCCTTGTGGCTTCCAGCTTAATAAGACTAGGGGGATAGCCCAAATGATGAATGAGGTAGTGAATGACATGTTGACGAACCCACTCTTCGCCGGTTAAGCGCACATTTTTTTTACGAAGTATGTCAAAAATATATTGTACTCCTGAAGGCGTTTTAGAAATTTGAGCCTTACATGCAGGGATATTCAAAGTGATCACAAGAAGTTTTTCAATGTACCTGGGATGGGAGTCGAACCCATACGATATTTCTATCATTGGTTTTTGAGACCAACGCGTCTACCAATTCCGCCACCCAGGCTTACTAGCAGAGGTCGTGGACGGAATCGAACCGCCGTAGAAGGGTTTGCAGTCCTTTGCCTAGCCACTCGGCCACACGACCAATTTGTTATTCTTGGGTAGCATCTTCTTGCTTCGCTACCTTGGATTCTTGATTTTCTTCGCCTTCTGCATTTGGCTCTGTGTTGTTAGATGCTTCTATGCTTTCCTCTTTTTTTTCATAATCCTTGGATCCCAGTTCACCAGCTCCGTGTATTCGCTTGATGAAGAATTTGTGTTCTTCTTCTATGAATTTGATAATTTTGAATCTAAGCTTTTCTCCTAGAACAATTTCTTTACCATCT
>JAAEPI010001333.1 GCA_024232835.1 Cytophagales bacterium | reverse complement strand
CCAGTTTAGTCGAGCGAGACATTGAAACTAATCCTTCCAAATCCTCCATTGAAATAATAAGTGGTGTTCCCTTTCGTGCCATCTATCAAAGATAGCAAATAAACTTCAATTAGTTCGCTCTTTTTAGAATCTACACACTAGTTAACTATTTGAAATCAATTTTTGGTAATGACATAAGGGCAATAGTCCCTCAATTATCAATGTCTGCGGGTACAATGATAGCGCTATCTTGTAAGGAGATAATGATGGGGAAACATTCGAGCCTTGGGCCAATAGATCCCCAAATGGGTAATATGGCTTGCCAAGCCGTACTTGCAGAATTTAAACGCGCGCAGGATGAAATAATTAAAAATCCTGCTAATGCATCAATTTGGCAGTTTATTATTTCCAAATATCATCCAACATTTCTGGGTTCCTGTCAACACGCTATCGATATGTCTGAGGATCTTGTTAAAAAATGGCTCTTTGATAACATGACTAGTGGGGACAACACAAAAGCCATTGCCATCCTCGAGCATTTTTCCAGTCACGATGATACGAAAACTCATTCCAGACATATTACAGCTCAAAAATGTAAAGATTTAGGGATGAAAATAATAGATATCGAAGCTGATGATAAATTGCAGGATTTAGTGTTAACAGTGCATCATGCATTCATGCATACATTTTCTAACACAGGAGCAGTTAAAATCATTGAGAATCATAAAGGAATTGCATATATAGAGCAGATCCCTGTTGCAAATCAACAATAAGAATAGCACTTACAACACCAACACTACTTTCCAGAAACAAAATCACATGCAAGAAGTACAAGCTCAAATAACAGAATTAGAATCTCAACTCTCTGGTGACATGCTTCAGGACATGGATCTCAAAGATAAAATCCACAACCTGAAGATAAAACTCAATGGCACCCGCCTGATGAATTCAGAAATCAAATGTGTTGGGTGTGGTAGTTAGTGGTGTTAAGTGAATTAGTTGCCTAGTTAATTGGTTAGTTAGTTTATATGTCACTTTGCAAAATCAAAATGAAGTCTATTTTCACGTTCCTCTTACTTCTCCCCATTCTGACCTATACACAAAACGTGAAGCAGGGAGACTATGAAGGAGTTTTCGGAATGGATGATTTGAATAAAATTCCGGGTGCCCCTGATTATACAAACCTCAAGTATTGGATTGCACATCCTGAAGTTGAGGATATGGCGGATGTGACTCCTGGCAAGGGTCAATTTAGAAACGGGCAGTCAGAGGCGCAAGTGGACGTTTTCTTTGTCTACCCAACTATTTATACTGGAGAACAAAATGCCTCTTTCCCGTGGTTTGCAGATGTGGATGATGCGGAACTAAATGAAAAAATCGCTAATTCCACAATAAAGTATCAAGCCACTGTTTTCAACAGATCTGCCAAAATTTATTCTCCACTATACCGGCAAGCACATGTTGCTGTCTTTCGTTCCGATTCTTCACTGAGAATGCCGTCTCTTGATCTTGCTTATTTGGATGTGAAAAATGCGTTTGAGTATTACCTCAAGAACTGGAACAATGACCGGCCAATAATAATTGCGGCACACAGTCAAGGTACTCTCCACGCAGCTAGATTATTGAAGGAGTTTTTTGAAGGGAAGCCCTTGATGCAGAAATTGGTTGCCGCATACATCGTTGGTATGCCAGTCCAGAAAAATCATTTTACAGAATTGCCTATTTGCGAAAGCCCAGACCAGAATACGTGTTGGATGACATGGAACACGTATTTAGCGGGTTATTATCCACCTTACCATAAAACATGGTACATGAATGCTGCCAGTGTGAATCCACTAACCTGGGCAACAAATGAAACTTGGGCTTCCAGAAATGAAAATTCAGGCGGGGTGCTCAAGAATTATAAAAAAGTTCTTCCCAGACTTACGGATGCTCAAAATCATGATGGTATGCTTTGGATACATAAGCCTCGCTTTTTTGGAAACTTTCTCCTCAACTGGAAGCGCTTTCACAACGTAGATTACAACCTATTCTATTCTAACATTAGAGAAAATGTAGCCACGAGGGTAGAAAAGTATTTGGAAAACGCATCAGTGGTGAATAACTAATTCTTTATTATTTTGTATGAATAGTTACTTGGTATTGGATTTTTTTCTGAACTTCGCCACTTGTTCTTAAAGAGAACAGAATCACTTAATAAACTATGATCAAGACGGTCATCATCGGCGTAGGAAATTGCGCCTCTTCTTTCGTTCAAGGCTTGGAGCATTACAAAAGCAATCCAAAAAATGGCGGAATGGTAACTCCAGTCATTAATGGATATTCTGCCAGCACTATCGAAATTGTAGGAGCCATCGATGTGGATCACCGATTAGTAGGAAAGGATGTGAGTGAGGCAATATTTAGTGGGTCGAATTCTGCATCCAAATTTTGTGATGTTTCGCCGCTTGGTGTAAAGGTTGTAAAAGGAAATGTACTTGACGGTGTTGCGTCTCATATGAGTGAAAGCTTTCAGGTGAAAGAGTCACAAGAAAGTGTGAATGTGGCAGACTATATGGAATCAGTAGAAGCAGAGTGTGCCATCTGCTATCTTCCAGTGGGCAGTGAACATGCAGCCAAATTTTATGCCGAGGAATGTCTCAAAACCAAGGTGAGTTTTATCAATGCCATTCCTGTATTTATATGCTCCACTCCAGAATGGGATGAAAAATTTAAGTCTGCAGGAGTTCCTTGCGCAGGGGATGACATCAAATCACAATTTGGAGCTACCTATCTTAATAGGGTGTTGGTTGAAAGTTTAGTCAAGCGAGGTTTCCATATTGATGACTTATATCAATTGAATGTTGGTGGCAACACAGACTTTGAAAATATGCTAGATGAGAATCGATTGGAATCCAAGCGGATTTCTAAGACGAAAGCTGTTACATCATTATATGAAAGGAATGGAAAGAAAATCCCGGCGCTTCGCATAGGGCCGAGTGATTACGTACCTCATCTTGGTGATACCAAAATCTGCTATATTAATGTGAATGGTACTCAATTTGGTGATGTTCCTTTTGAACTAGAACTAAAATTAAAAGTTCAGGATAGCCCAAACAGTGCTGGAATTATGATCGATGTTGTTCGTTATGTACGGGTAGCTCGTGACAAAGGAATGAGCGGAACAATCCTCGCCATTTCTGCTTTTGGTTTTAAGCACCCTATTCAAAATTTTGGAGAGCAGGAGATTATTGAAAATCTGGAACAATTTCTAGATTAAGAGCTCGGTCTCTCATAAAACTCAAATCCTCCTGAGTATCCACATCGTTCCAAAAGTGACCTGATACCTCTTCTATACTTGTTTGTCTAAGCTTCGATAGGAGCTGAACCATATCGGAAATGCTGTCTTTTCCATTTTTGATGGATTTCCCCAAATAGTCAAACATTTCCTTTTTAGCATGAAAAAGACCTGTATCAAAATAATCATATGACGCAAGTCCTTTCCCTATCGCTTGAATAAATCCACCATTAGACTCTACTCTGGTCACATCATCTAAGTCGATGTGATCATTCATCGAGGAAGGCCTATCAACAACAAGTGAAAGCACAGTGTCAGCATATGAAGATGACACAGCTTGCGCTACAAAAGCTTCCGAAAAAAAATGATCTGCCATTGTGTAAAAAAATTCGTCAATGCCGTTTTCTTCTACCCAGGCTTTGGCTTGATAAAGTGACAACCCATTTGCCAAATCAAATTCTGGATTATGAGCGATAGTAATTCGTGTCTTTATAGATTCATCGAGACTTTCTATAAACTCCTCTAAAAAATGATGTCGATAGCCTGTCACTATGCAAAATCTCTTCACCCCAAAATCAACAAATTGACGTAAGTGCCTTTCTAACAATGTTTCTTCGCCGATCTTCAACATCGACTTGGGTATGCCATTGTCGAGTCTGGTGTTTTTCCCCGCCGCTAATATTATGCAGTTCATTCCTTTTTGGTGAGTGGTGTCTTAATCATTAGTCCAATATCAAGTCTTTCTGAATCGGAAAACCCCTAAAAAAGCCACAATATTCTTTAATAAAAACATTATTACACGTGCTCTGAAATTTTTCTTTATAGTGGCCAAATCTATTTTCTGTGATTTTTCCAGATCCACTTCCAAAATTATTTTTTTGAAATCCTCAATCAAATCAGCATTTTCAGAAACTACCACAACTTCTTGCTCCAGATAATAACTTACAACATCAAAATTACTGCTTCCAAAGATCAGTTTCGAATCATCTATCAAAATCGATTTCAGATGTGACATTCCCCCGCCATATTCGTAAAGATTGACTTTCTTATCCCTTAGCCTGTCATATAGTCCATTTTTCATCAAAGACTTGTTGTTGTGTCTAGGGGTAACAATATTCACTTCAACGTGTTCGTCCAAATCCAACAATTTAGAAAGAAGGGGGTCGGAGACATATGGAGACATGACGGTAACACTTTTTTGAGCCTTTAATATCTCGCCAAAGAGCTCTACATACTCCTTTCCACTATTATTTCCATCCAAAAAGAACAGTCGTGTAGAATTTGCAGTGTAAATAAAAGATTGGTTCTTTTTTGAGCAGGTGAGCCTAAAATCTTCAACAATAGCTTCCACGACTTCCTGATCTGATATTTTGACCATAAAATCATGCCATGCGAAATTGTGCTCACTAAAATTGATCCCTCCAATGTATGTCACATCATCCACCGTCATTACTTTTTTATGATTCCTATAAGGATATCGAATGCCAAGAATGCCCAGTGGATTAGTAACTACGGCTTGAATCCCAAACTTTTCTTTGGTTTTTAGAATTCTTCTTGTCTCATTCACCTCCTTTCGATGATCAGAATTAGTAAGGTAGCGCCAGCCATATGCCCAGCCGTCATTGATGTTTGCAAGAGAATATGCATCTAGACATAGGATTTTTTCTTTGGCTTTTGAAACTTTCATCGCATCAAACAATCGCATGCCAGCTGTGTCTGCCTCAAAAGTCATAGCCTGGATCAACACGCGATCTTTCGCCTCAAGGATTCTTTCTTCCAAGTCTTCCATAAACTCAGAAGAATCAACAAGTACATGGAAATTATTTGCTTTCAAATCAAATGTTATTAAATGATCTTTGCCATCGATGAAGGTCCTTCAAGTTTGTCCATACGATTTTAATCGACCTGGTGGAGTAAAAACACATATTGTCGGATTGTCCGATGCATTAACCAAGAAAGGTCATGATGTAAAAATAGTCGTTCCAAGACAATCAACTTCGGAACAATATGATTTGAGGGTATATCCTTTCGGGCGTAATATGGGCCTGGCATTTGGTGGAACCCATAT
>JAAEPI010001332.1 GCA_024232835.1 Cytophagales bacterium | reverse complement strand
TCTGTTAAGCATAAATTGGGACAGAGTATTTAGTTGTAATGATCCATATATGGCATGGAATAAGTTTAAATCGATCATAGAAAAGTTTTGTGATCGAAGAATCCCAAAAAGACCATTCGATCACAATTTCAACCGCCATGGTATGACAATGATTGTGACAAAATTAGACGTAAGAAGGAAAAATGGAGATTAAAGGCTAAAGAGTCAGATAGTGAAGCTGACCATGAAAAGTTCAGAACTATGCGCAAATTGTTCAAGAAAACAATGAATGAAAAGATGAGGCTTAATTTTGTTGATGATTCTGACCCAGCTTTAATCTCCAAACGTTTCTGGACTCACGTGAAGTCTAAATCAAAGTCAACTCGAATACCTGAAACTATACGATATCGCAATCGTTTTAGAACTGATCCTAAAGATCAAGCTAATTTGTTCAACGACTATTTTTATGATCAGTTTTCTGAAGCAAGCGATTACAATATAGATATTGACTATACTAACAATCATTTTTTGGATTTAAAATTTTATAGTGAAGATATCTATCTCATACTAAAAAAGCTGAATGCTAGTAAGGCTGCTGGACCAGACGGTATCCATGGAAAAGTTTTGAAAAACTGTGCCAGCAGTCTTGCCTACCCACTCAGCATTTTATTCAACCTTAGTTTCGTTACTGGTTGTATCCCTCCTGATTGGAAACTGGCTTCTGTTGTACCAGTGTTTAAAAAGGAGGATAAAAGCTCAGTAGAAAACTATAGACCCATCTCTCTAACCTCTCTAGTGATGAAAGTGTTTGAGAGATGTGTCAAGACTGCTCTATTTTCAGTATGCGAAGACGTTCTAGATAATAGACAGCATGGTTTCCTGAACAATAGGTCATGTACTACACAAATGATACCTTTTGCTCATGATTTAGCATTAACTATTGATGAAAGGTCCAGGTCCGATATCATTTACTTTGACTTTGCAAAGGCCTTTGATAGTGTATCGCATGACCTAATTCTCTGGAAACTAAAAAATAATTTTAAAGTTGATGGGCTTATGTTAAGATTTGTTAAAGCATACCTTGAGGGACGCAGGCAGCAGGTCGTGGTTGGAGGGCAAATGTCCTCAACACTCCCTGTTAGATCTGGTGTCCCTCAGGGTTCTATCTTGGGTCCATTGCTTTTTGTATTATTTATAAATGACATGTTCTCTGTCATCTCTGGAGAAACAAACATTGCTCTTTACGCAGATGATACAAAAATCTGGCGAAGAATTGCAATGTTTTCAGACCATTATAAACTCCAGAATGATATTAATAATTTGTTTGACTGGTCTGTAAGAAACAAAATGGTATTTCATCCTAAAAAATGCAAAGCTGTGTCTGTCACTTTGCAACGTAACGTATTAGATAACTTACCATTTAATATCTTTAATTATGAGATCGATGGTAAATTCATAGACTATGAAAAATCTCAAAAAGATCTTGGTGTCATTGTAAATACCAATCTTACATGGGGACCACACTATGATATGTTGATAGCCCAGGCCAGCTCTAAACTAGGAATTCTGAGGAGAACATGTCATTTCACAGCAGATATACGACAGAAAAGATCATTTTATCTGGCTATAGTTAGGTCATTATTCGAACATTGCTCCACCATATGGTCTCCTCAGTATGCTTCCCACTTGTCAAAGTTTGAAGCCATACAGAGGAGAGCTGTTAAATGGATCAATGGTGAACCTTTTTCTAGTTACACAGACGAGAAATATGCAGAAGAACTGAGAAAACTCAAAATTCTGCCAATGAAGCTTAAGTTTATATATAATGACCTTGTCTTGTTTTACAAGATAGCCAATAAGATGGTCCCTATAGAATTACCTGAACATATATCTGTCTGTAGTCCTGAGGGCAGTCGGTTGACCAGGCAAAACGCAGCTATCCATGATTTAAGTGATACTTCGACATACTGCTGCAATATAAAACCTTCAACCGATGCCCTCAAACACAGTTTCTTTTTTAGAACTGTGATAAATTGGAATCGTCTGCCAATCAGTATCAGGCAATCAGAGCACCTAACAAAGTTCAAATCCACTCTGACAAGTCATCTTTGGATGCCTGATCTTGACTGGCCAGACTAAATTCCATTTGGAGATGAATATTAGTAGTATTCTTCTAATATTATCTCTTGGGTACTGCATAAATCATGTGGAGGACACAATAATGCCAAAATGTCTGAGCTGTGCAACTGGGATAGGATGCCGGTTCTGGCCTAGGTTGCTTGACCTGGAGCTTAACGGAAACAATGTTTCCCAGGATAGCAGTTATCTTCATCCTCAGTTATTCAATAATGTATACTCATATATTTATTTAGCTGAGAGGGCTTAACACTTTCTGTGTTATGCCTTGTTGATTTAATGTCTTTCGACGCTGTTAACACTGGCATACATTTTATTCCTCTAATATAGTAATATGATTGGGTGGCCTGGGCCAACTGCAGTGTCCTTGTTTTAGTGCCAGAACACATGCTAAGCTGCATTGTGACTTCTGATTTTTATGTATTATAGACAGTGTTTAAATTTTAATGACACGATAAGAGAGAAAAATATGTGGAAATTTGTAATTATGTCGGAATCTGACATGATTTCCATGTTAAATATCGAGTATTAATTAATAGCGTGTTAAGTAAAATGAGTTAATTAAGTAAGTTTTTAACCCTAACCTAATTTATTAAAGCTAACCTAGTGAAGTTTTTTGGCATTTGTACGTTATATACATAATATATGTGATACAGTAGTACAGTACTGAT
>JAAEPI010001331.1 GCA_024232835.1 Cytophagales bacterium | reverse complement strand
TGATGGTGTTGACACATGAGGATGAAAGGTTAAATCTGAAAGTTCGTGAACATTGGTATACTTCCAATCTTCTTCTTTCGTACTTGGAAGACCTTGCTTACAAAATTGTTGCCATCCACGCTCACGCCATGCCTGTAAGGCATCAGACGAGTCTGTTTCTTGCGTATTCCATAATGCGACAAACGGTTTCATGCTTAGCTCTCCCTATTCTAACCAATCATATCCACGATTTTCAATGCTTAGAGCTAATTCTTTGGTTCCAGATTCAATAATTTGACCGTCACGCAAAATATGCACAAAATCAGGGACAATGTAGTTTAGTAATCGTTGATAATGAGTAATGAGAATAATAGCATTGTGTTTACTTTTCAAGGTATTGATCCCATCAGCCACAATACGCATGGAATCAACATCTAATCCTGAATCCGTTTCATCCAAAATAGCAAGTCTTGGATTTAAGACCGCCATTTGAATAATTTCATTACGTTTTTTTTCCCCACCGGAGAAATCAACATTCACAGGACGATATAAAAAACTTTCATCCATTTTCAGAAGTTTCATTTTTTCTTTGGCTAGTTCTTCAAAATCGATGGGATCCATTTCATCAACCCCTTGATGCGCACAAATCGCATTAAATGCTGAACGTAAAAAAACTGAATTGGTCACACCAGGCACTTCGATCGGATATTGGAACGCCAAGAACACACCTTCACAAGCACGTTCATGTGGCTCCAGCTCCAGTAGATTCTTTTGATTCATATGAATATCATAATTAATGGAACCTTCAGTAACGGTATAGGCTGGATGTCCGGCAATAATTTTGGACAATGAACTTTTTCCCGAACCATTAGGCCCCATAATAGCATGCACTTCACCGGCATTGACTG
>JAAEPI010001330.1 GCA_024232835.1 Cytophagales bacterium | reverse complement strand
TTATGCCATCAAGTTCACTACCATTCTTTTTTGAATGAGCTCGCTCTTTTTTTAGATATGCATGGTGAACATCAGAGTCGAACCAAGGAGGCTGAAAATCATTTTTAATTGTAATAGTAGGAATATGTACATTAACGAGGGAGAGGAGAGTGGACTTGAAGAAAGCCCATCCAAGTTCCGGTTCTGCACTGTCAAGCTTGGCATTCCAATTAACTAGACGGATATCGCGGTTGAGAGCATCCCAATTGGCCTTTTTGAAATTGTATATCTTCCTCTTAGGAGGTTTTTCAGCTTAACATTTGCTTTACAATTGAAGGATATTAGGTAATGATCAGAATTGCAGATGGCCTGGTTTTTGGGGATATTCAAATTGCTAACAAGTCCAGGGGAATTAGTGAGAAGGAGATCAAAAGTATTCCCCTTGACGTGGGTAGGTTGGAATATTATCTGTGAAAGCCCAAAGTCATCAAAGGAATCAACAAAAAGCTTTTCAGTGGGTGTAATATAGTGTGCATTATCGGCATAAGGCCACTAGACGTTGCTTAAATTAAAATCTCCCAAGACAAAGACTTTCTTGGGGTTTCTACCATGAAAGAACGGTTTAATGGAGTCGACAATACTTCTGTGATTATCTGGCC
>JAAEPI010001329.1 GCA_024232835.1 Cytophagales bacterium | reverse complement strand
TTGGATAGGGAGATTCAGGCATGTTTATTTTGGACCTCAACTTAGCTAAAGTTTAAACACTGCAAGTATACTAAGATTGTGGAAAAAGTTCAAAATTTCTAAAGCAGAGAAGAACTTAAAAACAGTTGCTTTGTCAATCTGTAAAATACTCTTTCACTACCCGACAGAAATGTAGCCTCATAAATTTGACAAATAAGATAAATTGAGCCATGATACTCAGCCCTTTCAATAAAAAGAAAGGGGAAGGCGATGCTTCCACAAACTACGGTCAACCAACCCATGTACAATCGGGTGAGAGACTTGCTACAAAATATTTATGTAGACCAGGGTATCAAACAGAGTTTTATTAAGACATTAGCCATGATGATTACGGGCATGCTCCTCGGTCCTCATATCCAACTCTTTGCTATTGCAATGTGTGTCCCCCTGTTCATCAAGTTACCCAGCATTGTTCGTCGTTTTGAACGGTTCGTGGCTGATGGTAGAGTCAAGCCAGAGAAACTGTATGAACCCTTTGTCTTGGCGATGGTATCCAGTTGGGGTAATGAAACGGCCTATCTAATCATCGACTGTACCCAAGCTGGACCCAAATGCCGTACCCTCTTTATCGGTTTGGCCTATCATTCTACCGTCTTGCCCATCGTCTGGAAAACGGTCAAAGGGAAGAAAGGGCATGTCACCGCTGACCTCCATAAGGAACTGATTGAGAACCTCTATCCCAAATTCCGTCATTGCCAACGGGTTATTGTGCTTGGTGATGCTGAATTTGGGAATGGTCCTCTCATCAAATCTTTGAAATCGAAAAATTGGGGCTTTGTCTTTAGCTTTCAAAGCGATTTTCTGCTCCAAACTGAAGCGGATGGACCTTGGCGTTCAGTTCAAACTATTTGTGAAACCGCTGGCATAAAGCCTGGACAAGTCAAGCATTGGCAAAAGGTTTCCTTTACCAGACTCCATCAGATCCCCAACCTGACTTTGACCATCCATTGGGATGAGAAAGAGGAGAAGCCTCTTTTTCTGATCTCCAACCTACCCCCCAGTGAGCAACCCCACCTGATTTATGATAAACGTTTTTGGATTGAAACTCTGTTTGGCAATTGCAAATCCCGTGGCTTCCAGTTGGCCCGCACCCTAATGACCACCCCCACCCACATTGACCGTTTAATCTTAGCCCTCTCCATCGCCACTTGTCTGATACTCGGCCTAGGCACTCACCTAATTGTGACCGAACAAAGCGATCAGGTTGACCGGGCAGATCGTCGTGATTTGAGCCTATTTCAGATAGGTTGGCGTTGGTTATACCGACTTTTAGCCTTCAATCGTCTTGATAATCTCAAAATTTTGTTTCGATGGGACTTTAAACTACCAAAACCAGGCTTTCAACCTGTCAAATAAAGGAGCTATTATGCTTATTTATCATCCACCATAGGGCGCAGTGCGTCTTGTGATTTTCCAATTCTTATAGTTTTTATATGTTTTTCGAATCTTTTATTAGCCTATCTCCTTTTGTCGGGTAACAAAAT
>JAAEPI010001328.1 GCA_024232835.1 Cytophagales bacterium | reverse complement strand
ATATTTGAAAAATTGCAATCTTCATAGATGCATCTGTGAAATCTTTTCACATGGTTATTGAGGTCACTCAGTGATCTGAAAGTCAAATCTAATTCTACGCATACTTCATTTTCACAGACATAGACATCATCTTGACCAGCATTTGGTGCAAGAAATGGTGTCCATGGGTCTTGTTCATCATTTTCATCATCTCTGTTCCCATTATTGCGTCCTCCCGTATTGGGTAAGATATTACTAAAGACACCTGAGAATCCTCCCATGGTTGCATTTGCATCATGGTTGGTTCTGTTCTGTGTCACATTGTGTGTAGTGTCTTGACTGTTTCTACCATTTATCAGGAGTGTGAACTGGTTGAAAAAGTTATTGAAATTTGCAAATGTTTTGATATGGAACATGAGAATATGATGGACAGTTTTGTAAGGATTCATCAGCTCTTTAAAACACTCTTGCATATCCATTGTTTTTGTATTACACAACAATTTCCCTCTTTCCTCTGCATAAGGGTGGCTCAAATGATGTATGCTAACATCATATAGAGTGTGTAACTCTATACCACATTCACTATCAGGGCAAGTGATTGGAATAGGTGTTTTGTGAGTTTTGAAGTGTTCCTCAAGGAATCTTGGAGATGAATAGCGTGTGTCTGTGCTGCAGAAACACGCAGGGTGTTTTATGTTTTCATGTGATGGGTCCTCTTCAATATCTGCCCAGCAGATTTTACACACTAGATTTGTATGTGGATAATTCTCCAAATCAGTGTTGATTTCAAAATCAGTACTCTGAACAAAATAGCTATTTGGTGTATTTCCTAATTCAGTTTGAAAATATTGCTTTAGCGCTAGGTCTATTCCATTCCCATAAGTTACAACCTCTTCAATTATGTGTGAGATTGGTATGGTTTCATATTCAGATGTGGAGTTTATGCTACTAGTTAT
>JAAEPI010001327.1 GCA_024232835.1 Cytophagales bacterium | reverse complement strand
AATCCAGTAAAAAAATGCACAATGGGAGAAGCCGCTTAGTGGAAGAGCAAGAACACAGCAGTTTCTCAGACAATGAGATAGAGTTCCAGTCAGTCAGGCTCTCTGAGCTTCACTGCCGCCTCCACTTACTATCAGAATTCCAAAGAGACGTAGAAAGGAGAAGATGAGAAAGATGGAGATTATGTTCCAAGTGAAGATCAATCATGTGGTGGTTCTGGGGCCGTATTCATAAACCAATGACAATATCCTTATCTTTTTGAGTTGAGGATAGGCTTCTGTCATTTGCGCTGCAATTAGTCAATCGCTATGAAACCTTCCAAAAGTGTGGTTAAGGCACTTGACCAAATTGCAGTATGAATGACAGACGCCTACCTCAACTCAAAAGATAAGGATAGTGGTTCAATACAGCTTGGAAAAAGAAGGATGGAATAAGACGAGGGACATTGTGAAATTGACTGGTGTGGAAGCTGCATCTGGTGATGGTGAAGTTTTGCAAATGGGAAAGGGTCTTCTACTAGAAAACAAATTTGATCAAGTGAGAGCGTTGGACAACTTCGTGCAAAATTTCCTAATGGTTGACCAGACGCGGCACATCCTATTCTGAAAATAAATTCCAAATGCAAATGCTGTCTTTGCAAACAAAATGCACCCTCTCCTCACTATCTCCACCACGTGAAAACCAGAAAGGAAGAGTATTTTGCAAAATTTGTGGACTTTGATGCCTGAAAACTGCCCATTATTCTGAAAAAACCTCATTGAAAGTTCGGTGAATGACATGGTTGAGTTGCTAGAATGGCCTTCCATTGTGTGATCCATATTAGTTCACTTCCAATCAATCGATGTTTCGAAAAGCGCACACTGGTAACAGCTATTGCGTGAGATAAAAAAAGTTGAGGGCTTTTGGCTTGGTTAAGTTTAGCACTTTTCACTATGAGCTACGGGTGGCAAAAGAACTCAAGTACTTGAAGCATAGGAAAAGCCTATGATAGGCACCTTTATTCTTCCCAATATTTGGCAAGAATCTAAGTCTTTTACACATCTATCAACATCACACAGTGATATTCTGCCAGAGGAAAGGGTAATCGAGATTCCTCTCGTCAACTT
>JAAEPI010001326.1 GCA_024232835.1 Cytophagales bacterium | reverse complement strand
TAATAATTTTTTTCAAAATTTTTCTGACTACGAATACTTAAGAGCTTCAAAATACCGAAGACAGAAAGTTTCCACCTTTATTAGTAAAAATGTTGTATTTTTAAGTATAAATACCTGATTATACACTGCGTTCGGCGTTAGTTTGCCGTATTTTACTAATTATATTTACAATAATGGTATAACAAATCAAATGTGGAATAAAGACAGTAGAATGCAATTACCTTGTTTATGACACACTCTTGTATCAACTAACTCAATGATGCCATTTTCCTCCTGTTCCTTTATAATTTTTATGTATTTTTGTTGCAGAGGTTTATCTGCTTGCAACCTCTTTGCCAAAGACCTAAATCTGCCTATTGCTAAAGCATAATTGTCATTCAGCTTTTCTGGAGCAACTTTCCATGGCCAGCTAACTACATAGCGACCATCCTCAAAGAATACTGTATCCATGAATTGATGCATAGCAATCTCATCATCCTTTCTCTCAGGATCATCCTTTATCCCAATACTTTCTAAGGACCAAAATTCACTTATATCTGGGAAATCAATTGGCCTTGGCAAGTCTTTATCTTGAGGACTTTCCTCAGTAACAGTCTCAAACTCTGTGTCCATACAGACCTGTTCTGTGCAGACTTGCACTCTGACTTTCTCTCTGCCACTTACAATGTGACCCAGTTGTGTTTTCAACAAATATAACCCAGAGGGTAATTCTATTGGAGGCCATCCTCCCACAATTCTGTGATAATACTCAATTCCAATGAGAATATCAGGTACCACCAATTGTGACCCATACTCAAACAACTCATCTACACACACAACTTCTGACATTTCCCTTAATTTCTCTCTATCCTCTTTACTTAGGGGCTGCTCCTCCAATGTTCCAGTCAACATTGGAACTCTATTTGCAACTATGTCCAATCTGGACCCTTCTTTCAAACACAGTTGTAAATTCACCAGCTTAATCTCTAATTCTAGGGCTTCAGCATGACCAAATGTCATAACTGACAATTTCTCACTTGCCTTCTCTGGAAGACCCAAACTATTTGCAAACTTCTCAGTCACAACCGTGCGATCACTTCCTCCATCTAGGAAGACGCATGCTTGTAATGCATTTCCATTGTCTGGATTTATGACTTCTACATGAGCCACCATATGCCTCACACTACCATGTGTGCAACTTGAATTACTTGTATACACTCCCCAAGCCTCAAATCCACTAAGTTTAGGAGCACCAGCTTGCTTAGAGTTCCCTTGTTGCAGGCTTCGTTGGAGTGGTTCCCGACCTGAAGTTTCCCTCCTTTGGGCACAACGTTCAGGTTCACTGACAGAACCAAATTTCTTAGGGCACAACAACCTCGCGTGTTGTCCCCCACAGTGAAAGCACCTTCTCATTGGCTGCTTACACTCCCTAGCCAAGCAATTTTGCCTCAAGCAAAGGAAGCATCTCCTTAACTCTCGCAACCGCCGTTTGCGGCTGTCTAAAGACTTGTAAATGGAACACTCATCTGCATAATGAGTGCCTTCACACAACAGACAATGGAGTTTTCTAACACCTTGAAAATTTCTGGGTTCCTGCTGAGTTACAGCAAATGTATTTGTAAATTTCTTGGGATCCTCTGATCCAACCTTTAACTGTGTGAATTTACTTTGAACATGACTAAGATGATTGGCCTCTGAATTCCAACTACTCATTTGAAATGCCCTGTCCTGAAATTTCACTATCCTTCCTAAGCCTTCCTGAAGGCGCTTAACAGTCCATGGCATGCCATCCTGGTTATCCTTGTAATTATCCTCCTCTAGTTTTATCAGTAGATGAATAGGAAGCTTACCATTAATGAGGCTAACAATAGAAGGCTGCTCAACTTGTTCACCTAATTTGTCTAGCTGTCTGAGTACCTTCTCTAATTTGTCAACAAATGACCTTAACTCAATCTGCTTCCCAGATTTTACTGGAAAAATGTTTCGTAACTGCCCATATAATTTATCCCTTAGTACTTCTTTATCCCCAAATTTTTCATCAAGAATTTTTAGTGCCAGTTCATAGTTGTCATTTGTAATCGAAATACCTTCTATGGCATCCAAAGCTCTACCTCTGAGTAACGTACGCAAATGTGTAAACTTTAATACAGGAGCCAAATTACTCTTATGGATGCTATTCTCAAAGGTTTCGAAAAATTCCGGGAATTTCAAAATGTTCCCATCAAATGGTGAAATTGTGAGTTGTGGCAGTTTAACGAAACGATCATTATTCACAGCATTAGGGGAACCTGACTGCGCATCACTCATTCTTGCATTGATTGGTTGTTGTTGTTCCAGATATTGGTCCCGCTCCTCCATGGCCGATTGCACCAGTAGATCGCGGCGTTCATTATCAATTTCTGGCAGCCAGGCCGATGTTATTGCCAGTCTGTCTTCAGCCCTTTCCATGAGTTCAAGGAATCCCTCTTCTCCATTCGCCATATGGTCGTACCTTTGTTGTTCCTCCGTTTTGTCGTCAATTTCTGCAATAAATTGAGTCCACTCACGACCTAGCTTGTCTAGTCGGAGTACTGCCCTTTCCAGTTTCTCTTTCTCCTCCATTAGGCCTCGTTTCTTCCGCTTCATCAGCTGTAAGTTCTCCTCCAGGGTGACACTGTGATCAATCAGGGGGAATGGGTCTTGAAGTCCGTTGAAATAGTCAGTTAGGCGTTTCTTGGCCAGACCAATCTGCTGTCTCAAATATCCAGACGACCTCTCCTTGTCACCTTCTTCAGAGCCCATTTTCTGTCCGATTTTCTTGCTTGCCCGTTCTCGGCCACCAGTTTGTGGCGGATCTTCTTTTCTTTTGTGGAACGAGAATAATCCTTTTTAACACGCTCTTCTTGTAACGCCCTCTCTCT
>JAAEPI010001325.1 GCA_024232835.1 Cytophagales bacterium | reverse complement strand
TGTTTATTATTTTTGACGGTCATCTTAGGCTTTGGATCGAAACATGACTGCGCCTTGGTTTATACTAACAGCTCCTATTCTACAGAAAATTTATATTACAATATTCGGTAGATTATGTTGCATTTTTCATTTTTCGTTTTCACTCATTTCTCTGAAAATATTACATACATCCATTCTTCTTCAATTGAATATGTGCTTCTGATAGATGAAAACCCAAATACTATTGTTATTGCTCCCCGGGTAGATATTACGTCGAGCGAAAGCCTTTGACTTCGCCCAGATGTACATTCTATTTTGATTCATAAATGGAGAAGTCGTCCCTGTGGTTCACATGCTCATGCCTGACAGGTTTAGTTTGAATCCCTTTCATACCACAGCAATACGGCGTTCAGCTCAATTCAATCCAGACTTGTGTGCCTTTTGAACGGAGGGGAATACGTACAGCTAAGTTACTGAATATTGTAAAAATAAAACACTGGCGCAATTTGGAAGACTGGGAAATCTTGAGACGGCCACCATATTGTTGGATTGGGAAGCTGCCGCGAATTCAAAGTGTTTCCACAAAGAGTACGTCGACAATCAATGACCGTTCTATCGAAAGTATCTAATAGGGAACACGGATTTACAGTTTTGCTGCATGTTTCTGTTCTAACCGTCAATCGTGGGGTTGTGCTTACATTATCCTCTCCGGGAGCGCTGCGCCTTAAAAGAAACGGCACCTTGAATATGCAGAATCGGGATTGGGAGACACACTGACGAAAAGCATTGATATCACTGCGTCGCAATTGCAATTAGATCGTTATCTCTTGAAGGAAAAACGATGAATGAGCTGACAGTAGCGGTTCTTCGGATGAAATATCAGCACCTTGAAAAATCAATGGTGGTATTTCATTCAAATTGGAAGGAAAAAATGGGATTGTGGTCAATGCCGGTTTTTCTTTTATTGTTTATGGAAGACCGGTCACACGGTCGTAACTGAAAGGGTGTTATGTAGTGGTGCTGAATGGTTACTGTGATAGCGTAATTCCGCGTAAAGGAGGTAATGGATTTCAAAGGCAAGCCATTCGAACACATCATCATGCATGAAGAAAATCACGGGTCAAAAGCAAACAGTTCTACATGTTATATTTGAAGCACCATAGAGAAGCAATGCCCGATTTTAAATCGCTGTACGTGTGGAAAATTTCAAAGCATAACTTGCAATGCAGGTACACACCGCAGT
>JAAEPI010001324.1 GCA_024232835.1 Cytophagales bacterium | reverse complement strand
TTCAACAGAGTTTGCCATTTCGACACGATCCCCATGTGCAGGGCCAGAGTATCCGCCATCGTTCCAGCTGATCAGTCGTGATGCATTAATAGGGTCCAGTGATTTCAGATATTCATGATTAAAACTATTTGTAAAAATATGATATGGACCATCATCCTGTTTTAAGCCAAGCTTCTTACTATCAAAGACTTGATTAATTCTGGATTGCGCCTCTGATGCTCTGATCTGGTGGTAGCAGGGAAATCCAAATAATTGTTCCTTCAATTGGGAAGTTCCCGCACGCGACCAATATAATCCCTCAGAGCGTTTCTCAACCGTCTGAAATGTTTTCAACAGTTTTTTTGCAGCCTTAGCCTGATCACCCCCGGACAGTATCATCCGCCACAACTTCTCCAGTTTAAAATAAGGATAGCCGCAAAATTGCTCGTCCCCTCCATCTCCAATCATACAAACTTTGTACCCTTGAGAACGGATTAAACCTGATAATTTCAGTCTTCCGATTGCTGCAGGATTCACAAGAGCCATTTCAACATGATAAAGTGTTTTTACAAATTCCTCAGCAAGGGTATCCATTTGACAATCTATGGTCTCAAATTCCACACCGAAATGATTTGCAGTTCTTCTTGCTGGTTCGGATTCATCATAAATTGATCCACCAAAACCTAAATTAAATGTTTTTATATTCTGTCCCTGATTTGCCAGTATTCCACAAACAATAGTAGAATCTACTCCACCGCTAAGACACATTCCAACTGGAACATCGGCGTCCATTCTCCGCTTGACTGCCTGAGTAATAAGGTGCCTGACACCCTCTTTCGCATCTTCAAAACTTAAAGAGGCATCAGTCTCATATTTTTGTTCCCAGTAGGGTTTCTCATCTTGGGGTCCTTTATGATCAACTATCAGAAAATGTCCTGACTTTAAATTATGAATATTAGAAAATGTTGAATATGAAGACGGAAAGGACCCTAAAAAAGGACCAGTCAAGTACAAATTTGATATTGATCGGGGGATTCTCTGAATGGCAAAAATACCTTTTGCCTCAGAACTGAGAAGTAACTCATTATTATCATAGTAATAATAAAGTGGTTTAACGCCTTTTAGATCTTTTGCAATGATAATATGTTTTCTGTTTTGATCCCAGATAACAAAAG
>JAAEPI010001323.1 GCA_024232835.1 Cytophagales bacterium | reverse complement strand
GTGAGTTCTAAAGAAAAAACTTTTTGCAAATGCATTAGTAGCAGTCCGAGGTGACAATGAGCTAATATAGCATAATTTATCTAGATGGCTGCTTCGAAGTCGGGTATTTCCTTGGTACAGAGAAAGGTAAGGGGGTAGCTCAACTGGCACTAATCCTTTAACTACTTTAAAGAAAAATATAAGGTCTAGAAAATCAAAACGGTCTGCAATAGGCATAATATTAAGCTGTTTACATTTTAATATATAGGTTTTTGATGAATAACTCATATACTCCTCCTGAAGAATCCACTTTATAGCTCTTTTTTGAAGACTCTCAAATTTATGCAATAGGTTTTTGGTAACAGGTCGCCAGACGACCGAGCAGTGCTCAAATTGACTTCTTACCAGAGTGAGATAAAGCACTCTTCTACGGTTTTTATCTACTACAAAATGACAATTTCTCCTTGACATCCCCAGTTTCTGGTTAGCTTTTGATAACACTTTTGCACACTGCTCGGCCCAGTCGAAGTTCAATGTCACCATGACCCCAAGGTCCTTTTCACTATCTACATAATCAAGGAGATCCCCACCCAGGGAATATATGAATCTAAAGAAAGGAAGTACACTGAGGAGGGAAATTTCGGGTGACTTCGCTGTCACAGAGAGAACTTTACATTTATCTGGATGGAATTTCATTTTGTTCCTCAGGGCCCAATCATGCAAGTATTCAATGTCTTTCTGAAGGCGATTAATGTCGGATTCGGACAGGATGGGACGCCAGATCTTAGTGTCATCTGCATACAGAGACAATTGAGTCCCTGGCGAGATCCCATCAGAAATATCATTTATGAAAAGGACAAATAGGATGGGCCCCAGAATTGAGCCCTGAGGGACACCTGACCTCGCATTACGGGATGATGACAGTTTGCCACCCACTAGGACACGCTGTTGCCGATCCCTAAGGTATTCCGTAAGAAATTTTAGTAGTCTACCATCTATTTTAAATTGTATCTTTAATTTGTGAAGAATAAGGTCATGATTTACAGAATCAAATGCTTTGGCAAAATCAAAGTAAATCACATCCGTATTTATATTTTCATTCAAGGTTATAGCTAGACTATCACAGAGGCCAATAAGATTTGTAGTGCACGACTTACTTGGTAGAAAACCATGCTGCTTTTTATTTATGTGCTGGTGCACATGTGCTAAAATCTCGTCTTTTATTATACGCTCAAGGGTTTTAGCAACTAAACTTGTTAACGAAATTGGCCTATAATTTGACACTTCGTGCTTGTCTCCCTTCTTAAAGATCGGCACAACATGACCCAACTTCCACTCCTTTGGTATACTTCCAGTATTATAGCACATATTAAATAGTAATGATAATGGGTATGCCAGCCCAACTGCACAGTTTTTGAGAAGTTTACCATGTATTCCGTCAGGTCCATATGCTTTGTTAGAATTTATGTTGGACAGCAGTTTTCGAATTCGCCTATGATTGAAATCAACATCGAACTGTGTATCAGTAGAAAAGTCAAAACTTATGTCATAGGATGACGCATCAGAG
>JAAEPI010001322.1 GCA_024232835.1 Cytophagales bacterium | reverse complement strand
GCAAACGGGTACCTAAAAGATAGAACCCAGAAAGGTTTTCTACCAAATGTAGCAGGATGCATCGAACATTCTGCTACTCTCACCGAAGCTCTTCGCGATGCGAGAAAGAAACTAAGAACTATTGTTGTAAACTGGATAGATTTGGCCAATGCGTTCGGATCTGTTCGCCAGAATCTCATTCTGTTCGCACTGGATTGGTATCATGTACCAAAATGGTGGCATAACATGATTCAGCAATACTATTCTTCTCTATTCGCACAGGTTGTGACAAAAAAATGGAAAACATCTTTTTTTCCATTCCACATCGGCGTTTTCCAGGGATGTACTGTGTCACCCATCCTTTTCGACACTGTATATCAGATCTGTCTGGATTTCACTGAGCAGTATGGCACCGATCCGTATGTATTTAGCTCGGATTTTAATCTAAAAGCAAAATACGGTCTGATCGAACTGCCACAACTCGCTTATACCGATGATCACACGACCATCAACCGCTCAATTACAGGAGCACAAAGCTCTCTTGATTTGATCCAAGAGTGGCTGGGTGGACTAAATGTATGAGGGCAAAGCCTATCAAATGCGCATGTTTAG
>JAAEPI010001321.1 GCA_024232835.1 Cytophagales bacterium | reverse complement strand
TACTATAACCACATCGGCCAATGGAGCATATTCCGTGTATGCCATAGACATGGACGGAGATGGTGATATGGATGTACTCTCTGCTTCCTACAACGATGACAAAATTGTCTGGTATGAAAATGATGGCTCACAATCTTTCACGGCAAATACCATCACAAGTTCAGCAGATGGAGCTCGGTCCGTGTATGCTGCAGACCTGGACGGAGATGGCGATATGGATGTCCTCTCAGCTTCCTACTACAATGACAAAATTGCTTGGTATGAAAATGATGGAACACAATCTTTCACTGCTAATACCATCACAACATCCGCAGATGGAGCATCTTCGGTATATGCTGTCGACCTAGACGGAGATGGTGATATGGATGTCCTCTCTGCTTCCATCGGCGATGATAAAATTGCTTGGTATGAAAATGATGGAGCACAATCTTTCACAGACAATACCGTAACAACATCCGCCGATGTAGCATATTCTGTATATGCTGCCGATATGGATGGAGATGGTGATATGGATGTCCTCTCTGCTTCCATCGGCGATGATAAAATTGCTTGGTACGAAAATGATGGAGCACTATCCTTTACAGAACAAATTATAACCACCTATGCTGATGGAGCATTTTCCGTATATGCTTCCGACCTGGATGGAGATGGGGATATGGATGTATTGTCAGCTTCGCGTGATGACGACAAAATCGCATGGTATGAGAATACGTATACATCACCGATGATTTCATCGACCCTTCCAGATCAAAATGATATGGATATAGGGACGGATTCAAACGTGGTTCTCACTTTCTCGGAAGATATGATTCAGTCTAGTACTGATGCGGGCACGGCTACTGTATTAGACGACAATATTAAAATCCGTGGAGAAAACACAGGCATAATTGATGGTATATGGTCAGGTGATGGAACGAACACGATCACTTTCGATCCAACAGTGGATTTCAAACCGGGAGAAGTTATTCGTGTGACCGTCAATGAGAACGTACGAAATACCAATAATATCACAGCATTTAATCCAGAAGCGTTTGAATTTCGAACAGCAGTATCGGCAGGCCCTGAAACCCCCAATTTTTTCAATAATCACAATGCCGGAGACATATCCTTATCGTCCGATGGAGCCGAATTTGTCTATGCGACTGACATGGATGGAGACGGAGATATGGATGTCCTGTCAGCTTCTTTCAATGATGATAAAATTTCCTGGTATGAAAATGACGGGATGCAGGGATTTACTGAAAACACAATTTCCAATTCAGCGGATGGAGCAAAATCTGTGTTTGCAGCAGATCTTGATGGAGATGGAGATATAGATGTGTTGTCTGCGTCAGAGACAGATGATAAAATCGCATGGTACGAAAATGATGGATCTCAAGTTTTTACGGAAAATGCAATCTCCGTATCAGCAGATGCAGCACACTCTGTGTATGCCATTGACATGGATGGTGATGGAGATATGGATGTTCTATCTGCTTCTTTCGATGACGACAAAATAGCCTGGTACGAAAATGATGGTGCACAATCCTTTACAGAACAAATTATAGCCACCTATGCTGATGGAGCATGTTCTGTTTATGCGGTAGACATGGATGAAGACGGAGATATAGATGTCCTATCTGCTTCTTACAATATTGACCGAGTTTCCTGGTATGAAAATGACGGAGGACAAACGTTTATTGAAAAAACCATATCGTATGCACCAAATGGAGTGCTTTCGGTATATGCCACTGATGTGGACGGAGATGGGGACATGGATGTATTATCGGCCTCTAAACTTGATAGTAAAATAGCCTGGTACGAGAACGACGGAGCACAGTCATTTACAGCTAATACGATAACAACATTGGCAAATGGGGCCAGATCAGTGTATGCTTCCGACATGGATGGAGATGGCGATATGGATGTCCTGTCCGCTTCTTTCAATGACGACAAAATAGCCTGGTACGAAAATGACGGAGCTCAAACATTTATAGCTAGTACGATTACAACATCAAAGAATGGTGCGAGCTCAGTGTATGCCATAGATATGGATGGAGATGGTGACATGGACGTGCTGTCGGCCTCTAATAATGACGACAAAATAGCTTGGCACGAAAACACATTTGCTCCACCATCCATTCAAGCCACCAATGTCATTTTGACTAACATAAGCACTAATTCATTAGATATTTCCTGGACCAATGGTAACGGAGCGAATCGTCTGGTAATGGCTAAAGAAGGTGCAATATTGAATGGTCCAGTAGATGGCAATGTATATTCGGCAAATGCAGTCTTTGGCAGTGGGGATGCGCTTGAAAATGATGGCTATGTTGTCTATAAGGGAACTGGCACAAATTTCACGGTGACTGGTCTTAGAAGTAATACTACCTATCATTTTATGGTATTTGAATATTCCATTGCCGATGAGAATTATAACCAATTTCCTGCAACAGAAAATCCAGTCAATGCAACCACCTTACGTCTTCTTACGAGTATTAGCCCTGAGAAGAATGCGATTAACATTTCTTCAGATGCAAACATCATCCTTACCTTCTCGGAAAATATGGATCAAGGCAGTATCGATGGAGGAACGAGTACCATTTTGGATGATAACATTATGGTTAGATCGGACAAATTTGGTCTCATATCTGGAGAATGGTCTGGTGATGGAACGAATACAATCACGTTTAACCCAGCGGCTGATTTTATGTCGGGTGAAAATGTACGAGTGATCGTCAGTTCTGGGATTCAAAGTACCTCCGGAAATTTAGTCGGCGATTTTTCATCAGAATTCCGAACCGCATCTGTTGCTGGACCTGAAACGCCAAACTATTTCAATTCGCACGAGTTTGGAGTGATTTCGAGTTCTGTGGATGGACCATACTCTGTCTATGCTATTGACGTTGATAATGATGGGGATATGGATGTCCTGTCAGCGTCTTACCATGACAAAAAAATTTCGTGGTATGAAAATGACGGGATGCAGAGATTTACTGAAAATACTATTTCCAATTCGGCCGATAGAGTTAAATCTGTGTTTGCAGCAGATATGGATGGAGATGGCGATATAGACGTGTTGTCTGCTTCATCAACAGATGGTAAAATCGCATGGTACGAAAATGACGGATCAGAATCATTTATTGCTAATACAATAACCACATCAGCTGATGTAGCGCAATCCGTCTATGCAGCAGATATGGATAGTGATGGTGATATGGATGTGTTATCAGCTTCCTACAATGACGATAAAATCGCATGGTACGAAAATGATGGATCACAATCATTTACTACTCATTCGATAAGCACTTCAGCAAATGGAGCATATTCTGTTTATGCAGTAGACATAGACAGGGATGGAGACATGGATGTACTGTCTGCTTCAAGAACTGATGATAAAATTGCCTGGTACGAAAATGACGGAGCACAATCGTTTGCGGCCCATACAATAACGACATCTGCGAATGAAGCCAATTCAGTGTTTGCTGTGGATATGGATGGGGATGGAGACATGGATGTGCTGTCGGCCTCTTATTATGATGACAAAATTGCCTGGTACGAAAATGATGGAAATCAAATCTTCACATCCACTATCATCACTTTATCAGCGGATGGGGCATCTTCCGTATATGCAACAGATTTGGACGGAGATGGGGACATGGATGTATTATCGGCCTCTTCTCATGATAATAAAATTGCCTGGTACGAAAATGACGGAACTCAAACATTTACAGCTAATACGATTACAACATCAGCGAATGGTGCGAACTCAGTGTATGCTGTAGATATGGATGGAGACGGTGACATGGACATGCTGTCGGCCTCCATTTATGCCGATAAAATTGCATGGTACGAAAACACATATGCACTGCCGACGGTACAGGCCTCTGATATTATTGTTTCCAATGTTGGGTTCACCCAAATGGACGTTAGCTGGACCAATGGTGACGGAACCAGTCGTTTGGTAATGGCAAAAGCGAATGATTTAGTCGATGCTGCTCCTGTAGATGGATACTCATACACGGCCAACACAACTTTTGGAAACGGAGATTTATTGGGGGCAGGCAACTATGTGGTCTACATTGGATCAGGCAGTAGCTTTACTTTGGAGGGTCTATCACCAGATACGGATTACCACTTAACAGTTGATGAATACAATGGATCAGTGGGAGATGAGACTTATTTGATCGATGCTTCTACCGGAAACCCTAGCATTGGAAGAACCTTAAAGTTGCTTTCCAGTACCTCTCCTGTTCAAAATGCGATAGGGGTTGATGTAGATGCTGATATTGCGTTGACATTCCTAGCTCCTATGAGTCAGATAAGCATAGATGGTGGTACTGCAAGCTCGTTGGATGATAACGTTAAAGTAAGAGGAGAAAGCACAGGCATACTAAGTGGTAATTGGGCGGGTGACGGAACTAACACACTTACTTTCAGTCCTGATCAACCTTTCGAACCAGGAGAGGTAATTCGGGTAACGATTACCACAGGTGTAGAAAGTCAGAGTAATATATCATTGAAATCAAGTACGACATTCGAATTCAGAACAGCATCCGTTTCCGGACCGGATGCACCTGATTTTTTCGAAGAGGGGGGAGCATACAATGTAACATACGCCAATGATGTTTTCGCTTCTGACTTGGACGGAGATGGTGATTTGGATATGCTCTTTGCGAGTCAGACTAAAACAGGATGGCTTGAAAATGATGGAGCACAAAATTTTACCGATAAGACGATTGATGCTAACAGGGCGTCCTCAGTCTATAGTGCAGATGTTGATGGTGATGGAGACATGGATGTACTATGGGGGTCTTATCTAGATTACAAGGTTTTTTGGTGTGAAAATATTGGTGGTGGAGTCTTTACCCCACATGAGGTAAGTAGTACTATAGTTGGTCCCGAATCCGTACGATCCTTTGATATGGACGGTGACGGAGATATGGACATTCTGGTTGGTGCGTTTTCATCGAGTGTCATTATTTGGTACGAAAATGACGGATCTCAAAATTTTACTGAGCGAACTGTTGCATCTTCAGTAGCACGCCCAGTTTCTGTTCATGCAGCTGATATGGATGGAGATGGAGATTTAGATGTTGTGTCAGCATCAATTGATGATGATGAAATTGCATGGTATGAAAACGATGGCTCTCAGAATTTCATACCCCACTCAATTAACGCCAATACTAATGTGGCCTATTCAGTTTATGCCGTGGATATGGATGGAGATGGGGATATGGATGTACTATCAGTCTCTAAAACTGAAAATAGTGTGGAGTGGCATGAAAACGATGGTTCTCAGGGTTTTACAGAACATAAAATCACCAATTTGGCCGTTGATTCAAAGTCAGTATATGCTACCGATGTGGATGGTGATGGAGACATGGATGTGCTATCAGCTTCAGGCAGTGACGATACAATAGCGTGGTACGAGAATGATGGTTCTCAAGGATTCACACTCAGAGAAATTACTACATCAGCTGACGGGGCTGAGTCCGTATACGCTGCAGACATGGACAATGATGGAGATATGGATATACTTTCTGCATCGAGTAGAGACGGTAAAATACGTTGGTTTAAAAATACGTCAGGAACTAAGCTTGTCAGCACGATTCCAGATCGAAACACCAATGCAGTGCCAGTAGGATCAAGTATTGTTTTCACTTTCTCTGAAAACATGAGCCAAAACAGCATTGATGCTGGTACTGGCAGCATGTTGGATGATAACATACAAATAAGAGGAGAAACTTCTGGCCTCATAAGTGGTAATTGGTCTGGTAATGGCTCGACGGTCATGTCCTTTACACCAAGCTCGAATTTTCAGTATGGTGAGAGAATTCGAGTAACTGTAACAACTGGAGTAAGAAATAGTAGCAATGTGCCTATAGCAAAGGCGGAGTTTATTGAATTCAACACAGAGACAATTTCAGGCCCATCAAGCCCTGTTTATTTTGATACTTCCAATGGGGTCATTGCAACTGATGCAGACTATGCTGTTCACACGTTTCCTGTAGATTTAGATTTAGATGGTGATATCGATGTATTGTCAGCGTCTTCATTGGATGATAAGATTGCCTGGTACGAGAATGATGGCAATAAGAATTTTACTCCTCATACAATTACGACTTCAGCAGGATTAGCCCAGTCCGTCTATGCTGTAGATATCGATGGAGATGGGGATATAGACGTTCTTTCTGCTTCTTCCGATGATGACCGAATCACATGGTATGAGAATAATGGAATTGAGTATTTCACTATGCGAACCATTTCTTCATCAGCCTCAGGCGCACTATCTGTTTATTCAGGAGATATTGATGGTGATGGAGATTTGGATGTTCTCTCTGCTTCATTTCTTGATAACAAAATTGCATGGTATGAAAATAATGGATCAGAAACGTTTTCACAGCGTGTCATCTCATCCAGTGCAATGGGGGCTACATCTGTTTATTGTGCAGATGTAGACAGTGACGGTGACTTGGATGTACTATCCGCATCCAGTGATGATGATAAAATCGCTTGGTATCGAAACGATGGATCTGGTGTTTTCACCGCATTTACAATATCGGTTACGGCAGATGAAGCAGCGCATGTCCACGCTTCTGACATTGATAATGATGGAGATATTGATGTACTATCTGCCTCAAGTAATGATGGCAGAGTTGTTTGGTATGAGAATGATGGATTTGAAAACTTCACTACCCATGACATTTCCATCTCTGCAAATGGTACAACTTACTTGGATGTTGCAGACATTGATGGTGATGGTGATATAGATATTCTGTCATCTTCTGCATCAGATAATTATATTGATTGGTATGAAAACGATGGGTTACAGAATTTTACGGAGTATCAAATTGCTAGCACAAATGGTGCATTTGCAGTAGCTGCCGTAGACTTGGATCGTGATGGGGATATTGATGTTTTATCGGCTTCTGCGGGAAATGATCAAATCGCCTGGTATGAAAATACTATTGGTGCATCATCTCTTCAAGCATCGAACATTGTTTTTTCTAATCAAGGAGCAACTCAAGTTGATATTAGCTGGACCAATGGTGATGGTGATAATCGGTTGGTCGTTGTAAAAGAAAACGCACCTGTTGATTCTGATCCAATTGACGGGGTAGCGTATTCAGCAAACACGGTATATGAACTTGGAGATGAGTTAGGAAGTGGAAATTTTGTCGTTTATAATGGCATAGGAAATAGTTTTACGCTTACAGGTCTTACAGCTGGTGCCACTTATCACCTTCGTGTTTACGAACACTACGGTCAGATAAGTAATGATTATGATTTATCCTCATCCACCGGCAATCCCGCATCGTATACTCCAACTGAGCCCGAGATAGGATTATTCGCTGGTTCAGATAATACGGGGACGGCCATAGCGGATAGTCAGGTAACAGCCATTGACTTTGGCAGTGACACGCAGGGCAATGACATAGCTCAAGCTTTCGCAATAGAAAACACGGGAACAGCTGTGTTGACTATTTCATCTATACAGAGT
>JAAEPI010001320.1 GCA_024232835.1 Cytophagales bacterium | reverse complement strand
ATTTTGTTATTTGAGAATTGTAATTTACTAACCTCCTGTTTGCTTCCCGCCTGGGGCGCACCTTGAGCTTCTCACAGGGGCGTCTTTAGCGGCTAGCTTGGCCAGGTTAGGAGAAAATATTTGAAAATTGGATTCACGGGAATTGATTTACAGGAAGGCAAGACAAAATACAAGGATGAAACCCTTATTGCTTTAGAAACGAAAGACAAAGCAAAAAAGGTTTCTCCTTTTTTTGCTGAATTTATAAAAGATGAATTTGTACAGTCTGATGTTATTGTTGTTCCTAAGAACAATATACTTGATCTACTGATTCTTGATATGGACAAAACAGAAAGAAGATTGTCTAAACTGGACGAAGGTGATGAAAAGTCGTGAATGACAAAATGTATGGAACTATTGGAACAGGAGACACCGCTTTGCGATATCGAATTTAATGACGAAGAGATGGAAATGATGACAGCCTTAGCTCCCATCAGCTTCAAGCCTATAGTTCAAATAGAAGGCAGTGAAGATTTGAATACTATTATTAAACTATCGCTAGATAAAGCAAATTACATGTTCTTCTATACATCAGGCCCAAAGGAATCGCATGCATGGCTTGTGGACAAAGGTTCGGAGATAATCACGTGCGCAGAGAAAATCCATTCCGATCTTGCGCGAGGATTTATTAAAGGCGATGTTGTCAGCTTTGAGGATTATATGAAATGTCATAATTTCAATGATTGCAAGTCGAAGGGAGTCGCTAAACTGGTTGATCGTGACTATATTGTCCAACCGAATGAAATAATAGAAATTAGATTTAATGTGTAAAGATTGACAAAAGTTGTGACCAACGAATGATCACTACCAACCT
>JAAEPI010001319.1 GCA_024232835.1 Cytophagales bacterium | reverse complement strand
ATTCATCATGAATCGAGTTCTTCATTTGCTTTCTGAAAAGGTCATCCTCATTTCTAAGAGCCGTTTTGACTGAAGGCATGATTTTTTCAATCATAAATACGTCGTATGCATTTTTCATAATTTTCTTTTTTAGCAATTTATGTGTTTTTATAGGATATAGCGCAATTTAACTTCATTGAAGCAGAAATACTTGTCAATGAGGTCGTGCAAAATGGACTGAAGGTATAGCTCCTAAGAAGGTGGTTGTGGTGCCAAAACGAATTGTGAACGTTGTGGTGTAGGTTAGGGAAAAATTCCAAATAAAAAGCAATCCATTACCAGCTCAGAGTTGACGAGAGAACTCAGACAACAACTTTGCTCATCCATTGCTAACCTGACCAATTAAGGGTTATTTTTGAATAAAAAACTGGTCAAATGAAAACTCTCTTAAAAGTAGCAATTGTTTGTCTTCTGAGTTCAAGCCATTGGGCAATGGCTCAAGATGCAGATGCAATTATCGAGGCTATCCAAAAAGAAGCCAATGAAAATTCACAACTCGAACGGCTGGCTCATGAGCTGCTGGATGTTATTGGTCCTCGATTAGTTGGAACGCCTGAAATGCAGCAATCGCACGACTGGGTAGTAAACACTTACAAGGAATGGGGTATTCTTGCTGAAAATGAAAAGTGGGGTGAATGGAAAGGATGGCAAAGAGGAATTTCTCACATTGACCTCATTGCTCCACGCGTAAAAACTCTTCAGGGTATGCAACTAGCATGGAGCCCGAGTACATCCAGTAAAGGTATAACAGGTGAGGTCATTCTTCTTGCTGATGTGACGGATTCAGATGCTTTTGCCGAATGGTTACCCAACGTAAAAGGGAAATTCGTCTTGACCTCCATGCTGCAACCTACAGGAAGACCCGATGACAACTGGGAAGAATATGCAACCGAAGATTCATTCAACAAAATGAAGGAGGCTAGGGATGCACAGAAACAAGCCACGTGGGAACGATATGGAAAAATCGGTTACAGCTGGCGAATGCTACCAGGGGTTCTTGAAGATGCGGGAGCTATTGGATTTGTACAAAGTTATTGGTCGAATGGTTTTGGAGCCAATAAGATATTTAGCGCACGAACTAAAAAAACTCCCACCGTGGATCTCTCTTTAGAAGATTATGGCTTGGTGTATCGATTGGCTGAATACGGGGACAAACCGGTACTCAGAGTAAAAACTGAATCAAAGGAAACAGGAGTTTCTGGAACCTTTAATACAATCGCAACCATAAAAGGTTCGGAATTACCTGATGAGTACATCATTCTATCGGCACATCTGGACTCCTGGGATGGAGCCGCTGGAGCTACTGACAATGGCACGGGTACTATTATCATGATGGAGACCCTACGCATTTTGAAAAAAATATATCCTAATCCTAAACGAACCATTCTCGTCGGTCATTGGGGAAGTGAAGAGCAAGGACTGAATGGCTCAAGAGCTTTTGTAGAAGATCATCCTGAAATCGTAGAAAATATACAGGCAGTATTCAATCAGGACGATGGAACAGGACGGGTAGTATCACTTTCTGGCGCTGGTTTTCTTCGTGCTCATGATTTTCTAGGCAGATGGTTGTCGAAAGTACCCGAAGAAATAAGTGACCAGATCGAAACTGATTTCCCGGGTACGCCTACCTCAGGAGGGTCGGATGATGCCTCATTTGTGGCCGCAGGTGTACCAGCATTTTCTTTGGCCTCATTGAGTTGGGACTATTGGGATTATACCTGGCACACCAATTTAGATACGTATGACAAGATCGTCTTTGATGACGTGCGTAATACAGTGATATTAACAGCTGTCCTAACGTATATGGCGAGTGAGGATGATGAAAAATCATCCAGAGAAAAAATCGATTTTCCTATAAGCGAACGAACCGGAAAGCAAGGGACATGGCCAAAGCAAAAAAGCCCAAACCGAAGAGGCGGACTTGATTGAAATTCACTTATGAATAATGAAAAGTATTGGTAAAATGGATTGAATGAGAAAATAACAAAGAACTTTTTCCCTCTTATTGACGATCCAAATTCTTCTTCAAAATCTTCTTTAATTCCTCCATTGCTTTAACATCTTCAACCGAGATATGATCATACGCCCCCTTGAATAATTCTTCAATACAGTCACTACACCATTCACGATTTTTTACTTCACCTGTGGGTACATAGGCGAACAATTTCCCGCAATTACTACATACCTTCTCTTGAGATTCTATCTTTGTCATGGGTCGCTATTTGTATTCAAATTACAAAAGTGAAACAATAATAGCAACGATGGAAAGGCAGGACATTGAAAAAAGTATTCAGGCAATTATTAACACCAACCATCAACTTGGGGAGCAGGTAGGTGGCTCAGGCCACAAAGCAACCATCTATGCTGATATTCTGGATCTGAATACTGAGGAACTAGCAGACAGTATCTTAAAAGTCTCTTTCAAATACGCCATCTCGCGCGAGTCAGAATTTACAGTGTATACAGAAGATGACGATCTGGGAGATGTTTATGTGCAGGCGTTTTCTATTAAAAATCAAAAAGTCATACATATTGAACCCCCTGTTCAAGTCCAATCGTCAATGAATCCAAAGGACTTTATAACTCCCGATCTTGATGATGATTGGTTTGATAAATTGGACGCTGCATACGACAAAGGATATTCAGAACAGGATAATCAAGCAGCCATAGATTATTTTCAGTCAAAAGATGAATTCCCAAAGAAATTGCTCACTCCGACTGAATCGTATAATCTGAAGCTGTTTCCCAAGTCAATGTGGGAAAACAATTTGAAAGTATTGGTGAAATGGATTGAACGAGAAGATGTCAAAGAATACTTCTGTAAACTGATTGACGATCCGAATTGGCCGGGATTCAGCTTTGCATGGAACACGTTGAAATCTTCCATTTCATCATCGATCCCGATGATTGAAAAATTCATCAAGTCAGGCCAAGACTCAGATCATGTTACTATACTAGAGGAATTGAAAGAAGAAACCATTCAGTATGAAAAGCATGTAAGGCAAGTAATATTCCAGACACTTGGAGAGATATACCACAAGCAACATCCGGAAAGTAAGGAAACGAGATTTACCATCATCCAATTAACTCCTGTTTACAAGGAAGGGATAATCATTTATGAGGTTCAGTTCAAAATAATAAGCAAGAATCAGAATCAACTATTAATAGAAACATGGTCATTTGCTATTGAAAATGACATGGCAGTTCTACAATAGAATAAGCGCTCTAACATTTTCATAGTTTTGTCCCAAGGAAAAATTGTCTGCTCATCCAGAGTACCAAATAGCTATTATGATTTATAAGTGGAGTAAAATAAGCCTGTTCTTTCTCTTCGTAGTGGCACTTATTGGCACTTCACTAAGAGCTACAATTCTTATCGATCTCCCATTCCACCACCACAACTTGGTACACGCTCATTCTCACACAGCATTTCAAGGATGGATATATACCTTATTGCTCCTTTTAACCACAAGCCTTTTCATCAATGAAAAGGACATTCAAAAAGGGCATTATCCGTTACAGTTCAAACTAAGCATCTTCGTGATTATTGGGGTATTAATTTCCTTCTCTATTCAGGGTTATGCTTTGTATTCTATTCTCTTTTCTTCCCTATTTCAACTTTTAAATTACTGGTTCATTTTCAGTTTTTTGAAAGATGCTAAGAATGTTAAAAATGAGGTAAAAGACCCGATCTCTCTTCGTTTTGTAAAAACCGGACTTTGGTTAGGAGTACTTTCTACCATAGCCCCCTGGGGTATTGGGATATTATCGGCAAAAGGACTCAACGGTACAGAAATTTACCAATCATTTGTCTATTCCTTTCTTCATTTCCAATACAACGGATGGTTTCTGTTTGTTGCCATTGGCTTGCTCTTTAAATGCCTTGAAAATGATCACATCCTCTATGATCAGAAACAAGCTCAAAAATTTTACTGGTGCTTTACCATAGCTGTTGTTCCTGCCTTATCACTTTCATTACTTGGAATGAGTTTCAGAGAATTCATGATCTTACCAGCCTATTTTGCAGCTTCTCTTCAAATCCTGGGGCTGGTGTATTTCTTCCTTATACTTAGAACTACCCTGCTAAAATGGTTACACCAAAAACACAGATGGTTTCAATTGTTTTTAATGGCATTTTTCGTCTCATTCTTTGTAAAAGTCCTTTTGCAGTTTCTATCTGTTTTCCCAACATTTGGAGTCTATGCCTTTGATAGCAAAAATGTAGTGCTGGCCTATTTACATTTAAGTCTTATTGGGGTGATCTCATTTCTTCTGTTGGCGATACTTATAGACTTAAAATGGCTAAGTATAAACTGGCTAACCAGAATAGGAAGTGCTTTGCTACTTTTAGGATTTATTGTGACTGAGCTTATACTTTTTCTAAGTGGCCTGGGCTTGATTTACAATCATGGATTACTTTTCATTGGTAGTTTAGCTATGGCAATGGGGATATTGCTTCTACTCCTCAGTCCACAAAAATTAATAGATCCAAATGGAAAATTTTGAATATTATGTGTTTGCACGAGTCCTGCACGTGGCTGCAGTAATTCTTTGGATAGGTGGTGTAGCCATGGTGACCACAGTTATTATCCCTGCTATCAAAAAATTGGCCTCCGGAGAAGATCAGATAAGAACCTTCGAACAAATAGAAGGAAGGTTCGCACTTCAGGCTAAAATCACCACCCTTGTAACAGGCCTGACTGGATTTTACATGTTGTACGAGCTAGACGGTTGGGATAGATACCTCGACTATCGTTTCTGGTGGGTACATGCTATGACGCTTATCTGGGTCATTTTCACTGTTGTCTTATACATTCTCGAACCTTTCGTACTTCATAAACTCTTCAAAAAATCTGCTGAAAAGAATCCGATAAAAACCTTTTCATTTATGCACAAATTGCACTGGATTCTACTAGTTCTTAGTCTGATTACAACAGCTGGCGCTGTGGCAGGAAGTCACGGATGGTTCATACTTTAGCACCATTGATCAGGTAAACTTTGTGAAAATTTTGGAGCATATAATCTTGTTCCACTTTTCCCGTGGTTTTTTGAATGACTGAATTTTGAAACAATAAAAAAAATGAATCCGTTTAATATCGTTCTGAAGACTTATCTCAAACTACTATCAGTAATACCCATTGTATTTCTTGGATGCATTGGAGGGAACTTACAAAATGCAGCATCCACCAACGAAGAAGAAGTGCTGTTGGCAAGAATCAATGAATTTAATCTGGCATTCAAATCATGTGACATTGAACTGTTAAAATCGATGATTTCTGAAAATTATCAGCATACAAATGGTAATTCAAAATCAATAACAAAAGAGGCTTGGTTTGATTATTTAGAAAAGCGCAAACTGAATATCGAAAGCAGTGAGCTGACAATGACCAGTTATGAAATGACTGAGGTTGAAATGGAGGTCTATGACGACATGGCGATCATAACTGGAAAGATTAGCACATCAAGTGTCAAGTTGGGAGAAGAACAGGAAAATGAATACAGAATAACCAACGTATGGATAAAGGAGGCGGGTAGTTGGAAAAGAGCTGGATTCCATGATGGAAAAATCAAATAAGAACAGTAGTGATCCTACTTGATGAAAAGAAATATCATTTAGCAGAGGAACCTTTAAATGGGGTAACCATAAACAACTTGTTTGCTCGATCGGTGGTAGAAAAAAACGTGATAGGAAATATTTTTGTCGATAATGAAGATAATCCATCAACATTCTACGTGATTCATCCCTATGGTATGACCCTACTATTTGGGGATTGCAACAATGAGGAATTCAATAATGCCTTCAAGAATTACTCTCTTAAAGCCAATCAACATCGAAATCAAATGCATTGGATGCAGGCATTTCCAAGCTCATGGGATGATGTACTTCTGGACTTATATAAGGGGAATCTCCTGGAGTCATCAGATAGCGCTGATAACATTGCCATTGAGCTCAATACCCGATTAAACTTCAAATTCAATTTGGCCAAGTATCAGGAATTCAAACAAAAAAATACCAACAACGAACTAGATATTGTCCGTACGGATAAAACAATGTTTGAAAACATGGTAGGTAGCGTAGTGCCATCATATTTTTGGGATACGGCAGAAGATTTCTTTTCGAAGGGAATTGGTTTTAGTGTTCTCCATGAGAACAAAATCGCTACTACAGCTTACTCTTCTGTTCTATTGGATAAGACCCTAGAATTAGGAATGGAAACCATTGAAGAATTTCGGGGTAAAGGATTTGCACAGCATGCATGTTCGGCCCTAATAGATTATTGCTTGGAGAATGATTTTGAACCAATTTGGGCTTGTCGTCTAGAAAATATCGGCTCGTATAAACTGGCAGTTAAACTGGGCTTTGAACCTACATTAAAGCTCCCTTATTACAAATTGAATTTCAAAAACTCCTTATAATTGGAAAATTGATTAAGAATGATTCCCAAAAAACGCAACTTATCAATTTTTCTTCAGTCTTATAACAAACCTTTACATTCATCACAAATTGCATTGGATTTTGCTCATCAGTTTAATAACAGCTGCGGGTGCAGTTGCTGGTAGACATGGATGGTTCTTGACAAGATAGAAAGGATTCTCAATTACTTCTTCGTATTTTTACCAATGCCCAGAATAGAACTAACCACCGCCATCAATGCGAATAAAGAAATCATTTTTGATTTATCTCGAAGTATATATTTACATGAAATCTCAACCAAGCAATCAAATGAAAAAGCTATTGCTGGAGTTACTTCCGGGCTGCTCGAATTAGACCAATCCGTAACATGGAGAGCCAAACACTTCGGTGTATATCAAACACTAACTTCACGAATTACAGAATTTGATCGCCCTTTTTTCTTTGTAGATGAAATGGTAAAAGGTCCCTTCCAATCGCTCCGACATGAACATCATTTTTTCAGTTCTGAAATTGTAACGAGAATGACAGACATCTTGGAGTATACATCACCCCTTGGAATAGTTGGGGAAATAGCCGATCAGCTATTCCTTGAAAAGTACATGATTTCCTTACTTGAAAAACGCAACAAGACAATTAAGGAGTATGCTGAGTCTGGGAAGTGGGAGGAGGTGCTTTAGCTCATAATTTCACCAAACTATTTTTCTTCATACCCATTTCCCAAACACATCCATCTTTACAGGCTCATGATGACCGACCTCTTCCCAAAGCTCTGCGTGCCAGTGACCAAGGTGCCAGAAAAAGTAGTTGAATCATTGAT
>JAAEPI010001318.1 GCA_024232835.1 Cytophagales bacterium | reverse complement strand
GTGTTTTGTTTGATCGAGGAATAGAAATAATGAGAGAGGACGAACTTCTGGTTCTTTGATGATGGTCTTTGACAAAGGCAAAGAATTTGTGGAAATCGACATCGCAGTAACCATAAATGATTTTAAACGCCATAACCAGATCAGCTTTGATATGCCTGAGCTCAATGGGAGCCTCATTTGAAATTTGCACTCAAATGGTTAAGCCCATTCTAGTCCCATTGAAAGATTGCCTAATGCATTAACCTCAACAAGGAAAAACCCAACTTAAGCAATGAGATTCTGTCCATTTTAACTTAATTTTAATTAAAATGTTTAAGTATTTCCACTGGTGCAGCCTCTCGCTCGCTGAAAGACGCGAAGGATTCCCTCCGCAACATGGGTCTCACAAGGTGCAGACCTTCGTGTCAAAGCTTAAAGACTGCAGGGCTGGGGAGATAATACAGGACAGCGGCGATGAGGAGTGCGTTGTCGAGTGGATTAATTTCATCAAAAAGGACGCGCTGGTTTTCAACACAGTGTCGCATTCATTTCAACGAAAGCGACTTTGGGACATCAAGGCCTACAAGAATTTCCATGCGCCTGAAATAATGGGGTCAGTAGTACTGTAGTAAGTGCATTCGCAGTTGAAATT
>JAAEPI010001317.1 GCA_024232835.1 Cytophagales bacterium | reverse complement strand
TGGCTTATTGTTATTGGCGGGGGCCCAATTACAATTTATTAACAAAAACATTTTAATCTGGGTCGATCATCAGATCCCACATATGCTTTTTCAAATTGGATTTGAATATGTTTGAATTAGCTTCTCCCTTTAGTTCAGATGGTAAATCATTCCAATATTGGTGTGTCCTAAAGAAAAAACTGCCTTTGAAAGAGCATTCCTTAGCTTCAATCACACTTTTAAGGGAGAAACTATCATAACGGTTGTTTCTTCTTTGGTTTAAGTCTGGTATACCAGAAGATTCAACATCATTAAGTCTAATTGGCTGCCTGATATTAGAGCGCAATCTAGTACGGTCATTGTACGAGATAGGTGTTAAGTAATCAGGGAGTTTAATTACAGATTGACCATTGTAAATGTTATGAAACAGTACTAGGTCTGTGTATCTGAACTTATACTCCATGGGCATCAGATCTAGGTTCTTTAGCCTAGACAGATACTCAAAATCATTATAATGGTGATCCTGTTCTCCAAGGATCCACTTTACAGCTTTACGTTGGATACTTTCAACTTTATCATTTAAAGCAACTGTTGTTGGTCTCCAAACAATGCTGCAATGTTCAAAAATGCTTCTTATGAGTGCTAGGTAAAACGCCCTCTTTTGTCTAGCATCTTTGATAAACCGCAAAGTTCTCTTCATAAGTCCCAATCGGGATGTGGCTTTCGTACACAGAGCAAGTATGTTCTCTTCCCAGTTTAAGTTTGTTGTAACAAAAACACCTAGGTCTTTCTCACTTTCAACGAAGTCAAGATCAGTCCCATTTAGTGTGTAAGTAAACAACTGGAAAGGAAGACAAATACTCCATATACTATTTTCACTTTTCTTGTTGCATACAGAGAGAACTTTGCACTTGTCAGGGTGAAACTTCATTTTGTTTCTTTCAGCCCAACTATGGAGT
>JAAEPI010001316.1 GCA_024232835.1 Cytophagales bacterium | reverse complement strand
TCCTATTTTTTGCTATTCAATTTGTTAAGTGTTTTTCAGCAGACCCTAGATAGGCACATCCACATGTCGCTCAGCATGGTACGATGATCTTACCAATGGGCCCGATTCTACGTATTTGAGGCCTCTTTTCAAGCCTTCTTCTTTTAAAAATTCGAATTTTTCAGGATGCACAAATTCCTGAACTTCAACATACATTTTAGTGGGCTGTAGGTATTGACCTAGTGTAAGGATATGTAACCCATGTTCAACCAAGTCATCCATGGTTTTCAAGAGTTCATCATCTGACTCACCAAGTCCAAGCATGATCCCCGATTTGGTACGCTTGCCAGCTTCTTTGGTTACTTTAATTTGTTCAAGGCTTCTCTGATATTTTGCTTGCGGCCGAACTCTTCGATAAAGACTCTCAACTGTTTCTATATTGTGAGAAACCACCTCTTGTCCCCCCTCAATCATTCGATAAAGTGCATCCCAATTATTCTTCACGTCAGGAATCAGGGTTTCAATAGTTGTTTTTGGGCTAAGCTCCTTCACTTTTACAACTGTTTGATACCATATTTCGGCACCTCTATCTTTTAGTTCGTCCCTATTCACAGACGTAATTACAGCATGCTTTACTCGCATCTTCTGTATGGCCTCAGCCACTCGCTGAGGCTCAGCTTCGTCATATTCAGGTGGCCGCCCTGTTGCCACGGCACAGAAAGTACAGCTTCTCGTACATACGTTTCCAAGGATCATGAATGTAGCTGTCCCTGCTCCCCAGCATTCGCCCATATTCGGGCAGTTCCCACTTTCACAAATTGTGTGAAGTTTATTCTCATCAACAATTTTGCGTACGTCAGTATACTCCTTACCGATCGGCAACTTTACCCTGAGCCAGTTTGGTTTTCTGGGTTTTGGCGTATCAGAAATCACAGGTAATTCTATCATTATACATAAAAACTCGGACACAAAAGTAAACAAGATTAGATGAGCCAATAGTTTCAAACAGATCAAAATAAATAGTATGCATGCATAACAAGTTTTAGATTATATTTGATGCCCGAAGATTAAAAATGAAGAAAGAACAGACTGTAGATTATAACCTCAAAGTAGCTTGGCATGGCATTATGAGAATGTACAATCAATATGGACAAGACTTTGACATTACCGCTTCTACCGGATTTGTGCTTTTAAATATAGATGGTGAGGAGGGTACACCTGCCACGAAGATCGCTCCTGCCTTGGGAATGGAGGCGAGAAGCTTGACGCGAATGCTAAAGTCTCTAGAGGAAAAGAAATGGATTTATCGAGAGCCTGACTCCAAGGATGGTCGTTCTATACGGATTTTTTTAACTGAATTAGGAAAAGAAAAGCGAGAGCTATCCAGATATGCAGTTAAGGAGTTTAATAATCAAGTAAGTAGCCGTGTAACTTCTGACGATTTAAAGATATTCTTCAAAGTGCTGAAAGAGGTATCAGCAACGATTAATAGTAATATAGTTTTTGAAAAATTAGAAGAGCTGCTTGCTCCTCATATCACCAAATTGAATCATAATTAAATGAACAGAATAATTAAAAAAGCAGCGGTACTTGGATCGGGAATTATGGGTTCTAGAATCGCATGTCATTTGGCTAACATTGGCGTAGAGGTTTTACTACTCGACATTGTCCCCTTCGACCTGACTGATGAGGAAAAGGATAATCCTACGGCTCGAAATCGAATGGTAAACGATTCGTTAAAAGCAGCAATCAAATCGAAACCTTCTCCACTTTATTCTTCCAAAGCAGCCCATCTGATAAAGACAGGAAACTTTGAGGATGACATGGACAAGATAAAGGATTGTGATTGGGTACTTGAAGCTGTTGTTGAAAGGCTAGATATCAAGAAGCAAGTTTTCGAAAAAGTAGAAGCTCATCGTAAACAGGGAACATTAATTACTTCGAACACATCGGGTATCCCAATCAACCTGATGCTCGAAGGAAGGAGTGAAGATTTTCAAACTCATTTCTGTGGAACCCATTTCTTCAACCCCCCAAGATATTTGCGTTTGTTGGAGATCATTCCCACGAAAAAAACAGATCAAGGAATCATCGATTTCTTCATGAGTTATGGAGATCTGTATTTAGGTAAGGAAACAGTCCTTTGCAAGGATACACCTGCATTCATTGCCAACCGGGTAGGTGTTTACTCGATGATGTCAGCCATGCATGCGGTGGACAAAACAGGTCTCACCGTTGGAGAGGTGGACAAACTTACCGGCCCGGTAATCGGGCATGCCAAGTCGGCTACTTTTCGGACATCTGATTTGGTTGGGTTAGACACCACTGTGAATGTCTCAAACAACCTCTACGAAGGATTGCCAAATGATGAATCGAGAGACAATTTTAAATTGCCCAAGATTGTTCAGGAGCTTAGTGATAGGAAATGGTTGGGAGATAAGACCAAGCAGGGATTTTATAAAAAAGTTGTGGAGGATGGGGAAAAGCAGATTCTTGAACTTGATCTTAAAACGTACGAGTATGGCTCTAAGTCAAAATCGAAGCTTGATATTCTAGATAAAACCAAAAATGAAGAGAATTTAAAGAAGCGACTTCAAATTGCTGTAGCTGAAGAAGGAAACGTTGGAGAATTCTACCGCATGACGTTCTTTGATCTATTCAGGTATGTCACATATAGAATTCCAGAAATTGCGGACGAATTATTCCGAATTGATCAAGCTGTTTCTGCTGGATTTGCCTGGGAAATCGGGCCATTCGAAAGTTGGGATGCAATAGGTGTCCAAAAGTGTGTAGACCAGATGAAAGCAATGGATTTGATTCCAGCTCCTTGGGTTGACGAAATGCTGGCTGCAGGGAATACGTCATTCTACAAATTTGAGGAAGGTAAGAAGCACTATTACGACATGGTGTCCAAATCCTATAAAGTAGTGCCGGGCACAGAGGGGATGATTATTTTGGACGCATTCAAAGAGAACAATGTTGTATGGTCAAATGATGGAGCCACCTTGTATGATGTAGGCGATGGTGTTCTGAATTTGGAATTCCATACAAAAATGAATGCCTTGGGTGCCGAAATAGTTGAGGGAATCAACCTGAGTATTCAAAAAGCTGAGGAAGAATTCAGAGGGCTAGTGATCGGAAATGAAGGACAGAATTTCTCAGCTGGAGCGAATTTAGCCATGCTCTTCATGTCTGCGGTAGATCAGGAATTTGATGAAATAGAAATGGCCACTCAGGCATTTCAAAAAACAATGACGAGAGCACGATTCTCATCGGTACCTGTTGTATCCGCCCCGTCGGGACTTGCGCTGGGTGGTGGATGTGAATTGTCTTTACATTGTGATGCTATTCAGGCACATGCTGAGACCTACATCGGATTAGTAGAAGTAGGTGTCGGTCTTATACCTGGTGGAGGTGGCACGAAGGAATTTGCTTTGAGGGCATCCGATGAGTATGAAAGCGGGGATCCGGAACTTAATACACTCCAAAAGTATTTTATGAATATCGCTACTGCCAGAGTAGCTACTTCAGCAAAAGAAGCAAAGGAGATGAACATTATTAAGCCAGCAGATAAGATTACCCTGAACAGATCTCGACTTCTAAATGATGCAAAACAGCGCGTACTTCAGCTTGCAGATTCTGGATACACACAACCTGTGGAGAGAACAGACATAAAAGTACATGGTAAATCAGCCTTGGCTATGCTCGAAGCGGGTATTGGGGGCATGTTGTACGGGAATTATATTTCCAAGCACGATGCGCTAATTGCTAAAAAACTTGCCTGGATAATGGCAGGAGGAGATTTATCAACTCCAACGCGAGTTTCTGAGCAGTATCTGTTGGATTTGGAGAGAGAGGCATTCCTTAGCCTATGTGGAGAGCCAAAAACTCTTGAGAGGATCCAAAGCATAATATTTAAAGGGAAACCATTGAGAAATTAATTTAAAAAATATACTTATATGAACGCTTACATAGTAGCCGGATATAGATCAGCAGTTGGAAGGGCCAAAAAAGGGGGGTTTAGATTTTATCGTCCCGATGATTTAGCAGCCGATGTGATAAAACATTTAATTGGATCAATTGATGAATTTGATGCCACAAGGATAGATGATTTGATCGTTGGTAACGCCATCCCAGAAGCGGAACAGGGACTACAAATGGGTAGATACATATCCTTGCTTTCACTGCCAGTATCAGTGCCTGGGATGATCGTCAATCGGTATTGCGGATCGGGGCTTGAGGCTATTCATTTGGCTTGTGCCAGAATTCACTCTGGAACCGCAGATTGCATTATTGCCGGAGGTACTGAATCCATGTCATTGGTACCAATGATGGGATACAAAGCAGCATTGAACTGGAATATCGCTGAGGATCACCCAGAGTATTATCTAAACATGGGTTTGACAGCAGAAGAACTGGCAAAGGATTTTGACATCTCTGCTGACCAAGCGAACGAATTTGCATTAACGTCTCATCAAAAAGCTGCAAAAGCAATAACTGAAGGGAAATTTAAGGATGAGATTGTACCAGTGAGTGTTGAAGAGACCTTCATTGGTCAGGATGGCAAGCGACAAAAACGAGAGTTCATTGTGGATACTGATGAGTGTGTTCGAGCCGATACTACGATGGAGGGACTTTCAAAGCTCCGACCTGCATTCAAGCAAGGCGGACAAGTAACGGCCGGGAATTCATCCCCCACTTCTGATGGTGCCGCCTTTGTGATGGTTATGTCGGAAGCCATGGTCAAAGAGCATAACCTTGAACCAATTGCAAAAATGGTCAGCTACGCCGCAGCGGGTGTTGATCCTCGCATTATGGGTATTGGCCCGGTAGAAGCTGTGCCGAAGGCATTGACACAAGCAGGTCTAAAGCAAGCCGATCTGGATCTTATCGAATTAAATGAAGCATTTGCGGCCCAGTCTTTGGGAGTAATCAAAGGACTTGATTTGGATACTGATAAATTGAATGTAAATGGAGGAGCAATTGCACTTGGTCATCCGCTTGGGTGTACTGGAGCAAAACTTAGCATTTCATTGTTCAACGAAATGCGTAGAAGGAAGTCCAAATATGGAATGGTAACTGCTTGCGTTGGGGGCGGCCAAGGTGTTGCTGGTATATATGAATTCTTGAACTAGGTTAGGGTCTCTTGAAAAACACATAATTTCAGCAGACGTAGGTTAGACTTTGCAAAAAAAAGCTGGAACTCGCAATGAAGTGTGACTAGTAGCACAAGGATAAGCGAAAACCCCCGAGCCCGACATTTTTAACAGCTGAATTCAAGTCACTAATGCAACTTTTTGGTTAAACAATAATTTATTCATTACGAATATAGGAGATTCAAAGTCTAATCTTTTTCTGTGCCTG
>JAAEPI010001315.1 GCA_024232835.1 Cytophagales bacterium | reverse complement strand
TTACTAATTACTGTTCTAGCTACCCCATACTTTCGCTAGGGTGCATTCCCAAAAAGTGATGAGAGCAGTCAAGCCAGCCTGCCAAACGATAGAAAATCCCCAGACAAGGGACTTATTTTGTTAGACAAGAAGGTTGTTGCCAGTTTCACCAAACGAAGAGAGGCATTTTGTATGAAAATTGACCATCGGCCTGAAATAAGTTGCGAACGTAGGAACAAGAAATACTCTGCCATATCCCGGCTCCAGAATGTTCCGGCTGCCTTCAAGCGTAAGTTAATCACACGTCGAATGGCACTCTCCACACATCCACTACCACAGACAATACCATTAGTCTTGAAATGTTGATATTGCATTCGTTTTCGATTTAGGTCAAAATAGTTTTTCCATTTGGTCAGAGCCTGCTCTTGCCTTTCTCCGCTCACAGTCTGACAAATGACTTGATACAGAGCCTCAATATTTCCTTGCCAAAGCAATTTTTTCCATTTTCCATATAGGCTTGCTTGTTGCTGAGGGTCATCTGAAATCAGGGCGATAAGTTCTCGCAAGTTTTGCTTGGCGTGAATATAATCAATGACCTGATAAATTTGACCGGAACCAAAACCAAACTTTTGGCATAATCTTTCCACACCTAACCAAATCCACTTGGCCCCATCACCACAGAAAACAATCTTGCTGACTGATGACCAATCTAAAGCCACCAAATATTGTTCCAACAAAGCAAATAGCCCATCTTTATCAGCCATTGTGGCATCGTGCAATGGAGCAAATTCCTTGACCACTTTTCCGACTGCATCCATCAAGTAAATTGTAAACAATTTCGGCTCTTTCCACTCTCCAGCATAGCCTGGCCCCTTCTCTCCCCTCTTTTTGGGGCCTTCTTTCGCTATTCGCTCCCGGAGTCGGCCCCCATCTATCCCTATCACCAATGTGTACCCTTGTAACTCTTCGTTCCCATCCATTGAAATCTGCCCTCGCCCTGCTAACCCGATTATCCCCAATTCTCGACATAAGCGTCTCACTGTTTTGACATCAATTTCTATCCCCCGTCCGGCTAACACCTCTTTGGCCACCGCAAATGAGGGACACAGCAAGGCCATCTTTACCACCTCACTGACAAACCAAGCACTACCTCGACCAATGAAACCAAGCACCACTAATCCTAAATGGGCTTGTTTGTTCTGCTATTTCTTTTTCCTTCTTCTGTTTTTTGGTTTCGCTTTGATGAAATATGGGGTCTTAACT
>JAAEPI010001314.1 GCA_024232835.1 Cytophagales bacterium | reverse complement strand
ACACTTTATTTTTTTTGTTGATATACCAATTAATTTTTGCGTTAAAATCCCGAAAGCTGGTTCGGCTGTTACCCAAAGATTCATTTACCAGATCTTCAACTGAAAAATTGAGAAGTGATTGCCTAGCTGAGACTAAAAATGATGACTCATTTTTTTTCACTGGCCCTTCAATCGTTAATCGACCCGAAACTAGTCCCATACCACCCGAAATATGGTACTCTTTATTATTTCCCTCCTTCTGAATGATATTAATAACTGAAGAAACTCTCCCCCCAAATTGAGCTGGAATGTGCCCTTTCATTATATCGACACTGTTTATCACCTCAGGATTAAAGATGGAGATAAGGCCATAAAAATGATTTGGATTGTAAATAGGCGCACCATCTAAGAGGATTAAATTCTGATCAATGTCGCCCCCTCGAATGTTTAATCCACTAGCATCCTCGCCAATCGATTGAATGCCGGGTAAGAGCAATGAATTTTGAAAAATATCTTCTTCCCCAAGGAAATAGGGTATGGGCCATTGATCTCCCAGGTTAATGGGAATGATACCCGGAATAATATTTTCTACATTATAGTCTCTTGCTTTTGAAGAAACGATCAATTCGTCGAGTAACTCAGTTTCCTCGGCTAGATCAACTACATATTCAATATTTTTGTCTAAAGTCAGTTTAAGGTCTACTGACCTAAAACCCATGTACTGGAACGCAACATCATAGGTGCCCTCAGGGAGAGTTATTGAATAGAATCCGAATGAATTAGTGGTGGTACCAGTTGTTCCACCATTTATTAAAATATTTGCTCCGATCAGTGACTCGCCCGTTTGTGAGTCTTGGATAGTTCCGACAAGGGTAAACATCCTACTTTGATAGCTTAATAAGATTAGACCCTTCGATACTTTGAATTGTATTCCGGATTGCGCTCTTAGACTTTTTAGAATTTGATTGACAGTAGTATAATTCGATACTATGTTGATTTTAGTTTTTGGCATCAAATCAGAGCTGTACGCGAGGTTTACATCTTGAGCGGCTATCATTTCTAAGAGGGATACAACAGAATACGTTCCCGATTCTATACGAATCTTCTGGCCAAGGGTGTTTTGACCTATTGCTGAAATCCAAAATGCACTAAAAAAAAGTAAGAGAATTATTCGTCCTTTCATAGCGATGAATGATGAAGGCATGAGCCTTAAAATTCATCGCAAAGGTAGCTCTTAGTAGCTTTTATCAGCAACCTTTGCCTTCGATTTTGACTTTGGAATTGTCTTGCTCAATCCTTACGCTAAGGATTGCTTCAAGAACGTTGAGAACTTCTTTCAACGGAGCATTGTCGAAGGTGGCTGTAATTTTACAATTCTTAAGTTTATCTGGTACTTCAAACGTAACCCCATAGTACTCAGCCAATTCAAATGTCGCCTCGTCCAGTGTCGTTTCGTGAAATGTAAATGTCCCATTTCTCCAACTCATCATATTTGCAGGAGGGGTGGTGTCTACTATAAGCTCTGAAGTTTGATAATCAAAAATACCCAGCTCACCTTCAGCGACTTTAACCTTTTTGTCTTTTGATCCGAGGGAGACCAGACCATGATCCACAAATATTTTAATACTATTTTGATTGGTGCTTAAATTGAAAGCAGTCCCGAGAACTCGAACATCTATGTCACCCATTTTAATGACAAATTGTTTAGTACTTTTCTTAATGTCGAAATATGCTTCACCTGAAAATTGTACCTCTCTTATCTCACCAAATTCTTCTAGAAACTTAACCTGACTATTGATATTTAGTACGGCTCTTGATCCATCAGGGAATACTACTTCTGATTTTCCATTGGTAGCATTCCGAACCAATAAATCTGGAGAGCCATTGAAGTATCCCCTAAACACAAAAACGCATATGGCTAGCAATGTTACACTTGCAGCAATTCTAAGAAATGGAAACGTATTTGTAATTTTCTCAGTCGATTTTTGAGCAATTTTCCCAGAAACCTTTTCCCAAGCCATGTCCACATCCACTTCCGGAGCTTCGGCGGAGGTAACAGTATACAGCCAATCAATTTCCTGATCTCCTGATTTACCGTCTTTGTAGCGGTTTTGGTTATAATTCTCTAGCATTTGATCACTCACAATTTCTAGTCAATTTGGTTTCGCATTTCCCCTAAAAAAATCATTAAAAAAGTCATTATCGATTATTTTTATAGTATTCATATAATGGTTTTAGAGATTCGCGTAATTTTTTCAAAGCTATACTCATCTGATTCTCCACTGTTTTAATTGAAATTTCCATTTCTTCTGCTATTTCCTTATAAGTCAATCCGCCATTCCTACTTAAAATAAATATTTGGCGACACTTATTTGGAAGCTCGTCGATTGCAGCAGAAATATGCCTTTTCATTTTATCAGTATCCTCCTCGGTTTCAGGCTGGCTTGTAGTCATCAGAGCCATATGGGACTCTTCAAGTTCATGCTTTCTGGGAATCTCGTACTTTATGTAATTCAGACACTTATTTTTTACAGCTGAATACAGGTATGTTTTGAGAGTGGTTTTTATTTCTATTTGTTCTCTCTTTTCCCAGAGGTATAAAAAAACTTCCTGTGCCATTTCTTCTGATGGAACCTGATCTCGAAGGTAGTTGTAAGCAAATCGATAGAGTTCCTGGTAGTATTTCTTGAAAATGGTTTCGTATGCTCCGAAATCATCATCTTTTACCAGCTGAAAAAATTCTAAATCTTGATCGCTTGACACCTAGATGCTTACTTTTTTGACGTTCGGCAATTTAATGGATACCACGGTAACTGACCTTTTTTTAAGTATTTTTAGCATGGGTTGCAACTATCTTTTTTGGGTAGAGTCAATATGGAAGAAAAAACTAATAGTTTGGAAGCGAAAGCCATCAACATACATGTTGACCTTATTGAACGAGCCAAGGGAAATGATCAAGAGGCTCAGTTTTCTTTGTACAAGAAATACAATGGCGCCATGTACAACACCGCACTTCGGATTACACACAATACTGCCTTAGCAGAAGATGTGTTGCAAGAGTCATTTCTAAATGCTTTTCAATCTTTAGGTTATTATCGAGGTGACGCCTCATTTGGATCCTGGCTAAAGCGGATCGTAATTAATAAAGCTATTTCTCTTTCAAAGAAAGAGTCCAAATGGGAGCTCCGCGATGATGAGTCCAGCTTTGAGAAAATGGATATTCCCGAAGAATCTATCGAGTATAATGTAGAAAATGTGAAAGAAGCTATAGAGAAACTACCAGATGGGTTTCGAACAGTTATTTCACTTTATTTGCTTGAAGGATACGATCATAGAGAGATTTCTGAAATATTACAGATATCAGAATCTACTTCAAAAACACAATATAAGAGAGCAAAGGATAAACTTAGATCAGTATTAATAGAGGAGGTAAATTATGGATAAGCTTGAGAAATTTATTTTAGATCATAAGGAGGACTTTGATGACCCTAGAAATCAGGAACAGGGATGGAAGAACTTGGAAAAGCAATTGCATCCTAAGAAAAGTGAATGGTCTATTTTGTGGAACGTGGCAGCTATGTTTTTTTTCATGTCCACAGCAGTATTAATGGTTGCAAAATTTTCTGATCAGAAAGTTCAAACGACAGATGTAAGATCGGCCGGTTCTATTGAAGATTTCTTTGTGCAAATCATTGAATATAAGAGAAACGAATATTCAGCCTTAGCAGATAAATCAGATAGTGAGGAGTTTTTTCAGGATCTGGCTGAGCTTGATTCGGCTTATGCGAATTTAAAAATCTCCTTTGAACAATTGGAACAAGAAGAATTATTGGAAGCTATGTTAGAGAATATGCAATTAAAGGTTTATATCTTAAACGAGCAGATAGAAATTCTAAGAAACGGCGACAAGGACAATGAAGAGGTTCATTACTCTTCATAAGGCATCTTTGATAATAAAGGCATCTTTGATAATACCTAAGTCCTTGATAGTGAAAAATGCCTCAAGAGTATTTCAAAGTCCAAGGAAAATCATCGATTAATATTGAAATATATGCACTTCAAAACATGAAACAATTGTCTTAATGTTTGACACTGAAGTTGTTATGTGGTTTTCAGCAGGCGCTAATTGCGGATAATCAAGTTTGCAGACATTTGTATCTTTTTAAAAACAAATAACACAACGGGTTAATGTAATAGTTTTGTGAAATAAATAGTACCTTTACGCATAGCTGATATGATAACTATGTTGGTCTTATTGATAAAGGCACTTGCTTAGATGGAGGTGTCTTTTTTTGTTGGGCTGATGCCCCTCAATGTTCTCTATTATTTCAACTGAAGACATAATATTTTTTACTCAAGCCCTGAGACTACACAATGGGTAGCGAGTTCAGAAAAGAGCCTAGTATTGGGGGAATGACGCATCGTGCGAGTTAGTATAAACTGTTGGTCATAGCGCAAGCATCTCAAAGGTGTCAATCAACCAAAATATTCGACATGAAAGTGACTTTGGTCAGTAACCACAGGAGGAGGAACACGACTGCCCATCTTAAATAAACGACATAATAATCAGTCGTGTCTTTGTAACGTGTTTCTTTGATTTCTGCCTTCTCTAGCTGGTCGATTTCAGAGAATACTTCTTCAAGCGCACTCTTGTTTGAAACTCGATAAAAATTCCCTTCTCCAATTTTCGCAATTTCCCTTAGGGTGGTTTCATCAAGTGTGTTTTCAACATACCTTGGTCGTCCAAAAAAATCTTTACCGTAAGGCACACGCCCTTCTTTACCAATAGCAATGGTGTAAATTTTTATGTTATGGGCATAGGCTAATTTCGCAGCTGTGAGAGGATCGATATTTCCTGCTGTGTTGTCTCCATCACTCAACAGTATCATCACTTTGGACTTAGCATCAGATTCTCGAAATCGATTGGTGGCCACAGCAAGAGCACTACCGATGGCCGTCCCACGGCTTTCGATCAAGTCAAATGAAATATCATTTATATAAGTATTGAGCAGATCATAATCGCTGGTTAACGGAGAACGTGAGTAGGCGTCACCTGAAAACACGACCAATCCGATTCGATCTTGAAAGCGTCCTGCAACGAAATTCCGAGCTACGTCTTTGGCAGCTTCCAACCGATTGGGTCGGAAGTCTTCAATCCCCATAGATTCAGAAATATCAATGGTGAGCATGATATCTATCCCTTCACTCCATTGCTCAACTTGCTCGTTGGTGGATTGGGGTCTGGCCAAGGCTACAAAAATTAAGGCTACAGCCAAGCTAAAAAACAAGGCTGGAACAAATCTCAGTACGCTCAAGAAGTCAGAACGAAGATCTTTTTCCTGAAGTGCAATCGGTAGCTTTTGGCGAAACTGATAAGCAATAAGCCAGCGGATTAGGAATAGGACAGGGATAAGAATTAATCCATAGAACCAAAGGGTGTTCGCCCAGTCAAAGGACTCTAACCTTTCCTGTGTAAACCATCTAGTGGATAACCAATCTAGTGAACTACTCTCCATGTTTGATTATATCTATGTGATGATCGTATCTATTTTGTGAAAAACCTTCAAGGTGCTGAAAGTCTTGATACACTGATTCTGATGAAATCTTTCCATATACGCATCTGTCAATTGCTCTTAAAGGAGCCTCGAGTTCTTTTGCGAAATCATACTGTATCATTTCCTTGCTTGTAAGTTTTGTAAATGGCTGCTTTTCAATTTTCTCTTGATATTTTTTCCAAATGGTTAGGGCAGACTCAGCTGAATCAGGAGTGCCATTTATTTTCAATTTTTCTATTTTATCAGAAAGATTGTTCAAAAAGTTTTCATGAGCCATGGCCATTCGCTTGAGGATGAAGTATCGACGAATCTTCTTCCCAAAAACTATCAGCACTATTAATCCAATAACAATCAACGACCCTAGAATAATTGTCAGTAGCGGGCTATTAAATTGGCGACCAACTTTTTGATAAGCTGTATTGGTTTGTAGAGCGGTGGTATCAGTCGCTGTTGGCACCAGTTCAACCAGATAGATCGAATCTATAGATGTGAAAATCTTAGCACTATCATCTTCTAAAATGAGTGTAGCGGGAAGCTGTAAATATTGGATTGGATCAATTTCAAAAGATTGCAACGAATAGATTACACTGTCAATTGCCCGGGAAGAATCTGATCGAGTTTCAAAAAATCTCCGACCTCCAAATTCGTAAGGTGAGAAATTGAAATTGCTATCTGGTAGTATGAGATCAATGTCTGATGGATATTTTGCAGTCAACCAATACTCGACGTTCAATCCTATTTTAAGGCTGTCTTGTACAAAACCACCTTTCACTTCTACCTCCTGACCATAGGAGTAGAAGACAAGCGTAACGAATAATCCAACGAATTTAGCTCGCATGTATGTCAATTTTAACCTCTTCGATTTCGATTTCTGTGCCTAAAGAGTTTGATGAGTTTTGGAACATAATCTTCATGCACGTCGATAGCCATATAGTTTACGTTATTTCTGTTACAGAACCGCTCAAGCTCGTGCGTGTTTTCCCTATAAGTTTTGTCCAGACTATCTCGGAATCCCCCAGCCGAAGTGTTCACCCACAGCGTCTTCCCTGATTCTTTGTCTAGTAGTGGGACTATTCCAAGATTGGGCATTTCAAACTCACGCTCATCGTATAGGTGAATGACAACAAGATCATGTTTTCTTGCCATTCCCTTTAGGTTATGCATGTAATCATCGTCGATGAAATCCGAAATCAGAAAAATAACACTTTTCCTTTTTATAATATTGAGGGTTAATTTCAGCGCTTCCGCTAGGTTAGTTTTTTGAGATTTAGGCACCAGGTTGAATAGCCCAGACAGGATTTCGTATTGGTGCCGACGACCTTTTCCAGGTTTGATGTAAAGTTCTTTTTGATCAGAAAAACATAACAAGCCAGTTTGGCTACTTTGACGTGTTGCAGAGATGGAAAGTAGAGCCGTCACTTCTTTGGCCACATCCTTTTTGTACTTGCCGTCTCTCCCAATTTCCTGTGAAGCCGAAACATCCATCACAAAAAACACCGTTTGTTCTTTTTCCTCAATGTAAGTTTTAATAAAAGTACCATGACCTTTTGCCGTTACCTTCCAATTGATACTTCTAATATCATCTCCATATTGGTAGGCGCGCACATCATCATACTCCAGTCCTGATCCCTTGAAGATAGAACGGAAGTCTCCCTGCATCTGCGAATTGATCGCTTTGCGAATTCTTATATCGTATTTTCTAAGTTTTTTGAGGATTTCCTTCATCCATCGTATTTTTGGTTTTGCAAAATTAGATCATTCAAGCACATGGCAAGTTGGGGCACGAAACATTATTTTTCAATAATAATCTTACTGGCGGTTTTATTAGGTGCATGTTCGGAAAAAGAACAGCTACCTGAGGATATTCTGTCTCAAAAAAGAATGACTCATTTAATGATTCAGATACATTTGTTAGAAGCAAAAGTGGGCAGAATGGGAGTAAGAAGAGACTCAGCTTTAGTTGTTTTTAAACATTTTGAAAATAAACTTTTTGAAGCAAATGGAATTGATAGCACGATATACTACAAGAGCTTTAATTATTATGGCATGCATCCAGAGTACTTCTCCGAAGTGTATGCAGCTGTATCTGATAGCATGTTGGAGATCGAATCGAAAGAGAGGTTGAAAATTGAGGCGATTGCCAAAAAGAAATTATATGATGACTCCCTGTTGTTAGCGGCAGATTCTCTACAATTTGACTCTGCAAAGATCGGTTCAAAACCAATTCCAACTCCCATTAAGGCCTCTAAAGATTCAGTTCAATTGATCAAGAAATTCCAATTCAATGAGCGAATCCCAGAGTAATATAGAAGAGCTCCTCGGGGTAGATCAAATTAGAAGTTGGATTGCAACGAAGTGTAAAAGTGAGCAAGGAGCCATCCTTGTTCACAAAGCAAAATTCAGTTCGAAATATGACCACATAAAATTGTGGCTTACTCAAACCTCTGAAATGATGCGGATGATCTCTGCACAGGAGGTTCCAAATCAGCACTTCCATGATTTGGAAGTTTTTTTAAATAAAATAAAAGTACAGGGGACGTATTTAGAAGGCGAAGAATATTTGAGAATTGCCTCTTCCATTCGATCAATAAACGAATGGTTGACTTTTTTCAAAAATGGAGAAACCTACATTGAGCTGGCAAAGCTTTCCTCAAAGTTGAACATTGATGCTGGAATAGCTGATACTATTGAAATTTCCATCGATGATAATGGAACTGTGAGAGATTCTGCCAGCCCTGATTTAGCCAAAACAAGAAAGCGATTGACTCAATTGGAAAGATCTGCCAGATCTGCTTTGAGCCATATTCTGAAGAATTCGATCGAAAGGGAATTTAGTACCCAGAACAGTCAGGTGACTTTACGGGACGGAAGGTTGGTAATACCGATAAAAGCAGAGTTTAAAAGAAGTATCTCTGGGCTAGTTCATGATGAGTCAGCAACGGGGCAAACCGTTTATATGGAGCCGGCCGAAGCACTCGAACTTAACAATGAGGTTCGAGAGTTGAAAAACAAGGAGAGGAGAGAGGTCATTCGAATTTTGATTTCTTTGGCTGATGGGTTGCGATTCCAGTACGACGACCTTGAGAGAGGCTCACGTTTTATTGTCCGTTTGGACTTTATATATGCCAAAGCAGCTTGGGCACTGGAGTTCAACGCAGTAGCTCCTATTGTTCAAAAAAGCCCTACAATTAGCTTGAACCAAGCTCATCACCCAATTCTTTGGAAGACACACAAGAAAAGCGGGAAGCAGGTCGTACCTCTCGACATTACTTTGGATTCAGAACAGCGAATGGTTGTGGTGTCAGGTCCGAATGCGGGAGGTAAATCTGTTGTACTAAAAACTGTGGGTTTACTTCAATATTTGATTCAATGTGGAATCCCGGTTCCAGTTCAGGAGAATTCTACCTTCGGCGTTTTCAACGAAATATTATTGGATATCGGCGATACGCAATCTATCGAGGATGATCTAAGTACCTATAGTGCGCACATTACTGCAATGAAGAGATTTGATCAGCGAGCCAGTAAGCGATCTTTGGTGTTGATAGATGAATTTGGAAAAGGAACAGAGCCACAGTTTGGTGGCGCAATTGCTGAAGCAATTTTAGAAAACCTGCATAAATCTGGCTGTTTCGGAGTGATTACTACGCATTATCAAAACCTTAAAGACCTTGCCGAGAATTCACCAGGAATGGTCAATGCGGCCATGACGTACGATGTTGGGAAGTTGGAACCCTTGTTTCTTCTGGAAATAGGACAGCCAGGTAGTTCGTTTGCTTTTGAAATTGCCAGGAAAATCGGACTACCTCGTGAGATAATTAAATCAGCTCAAGGAAAAATGGGGAAGGGGCAGGTGGATTTTGATAAAAATCTTACATCGCTTGAAAAGGAAAAGCAGAAATACATGAAGTTGGCGGCCAAGCTTGAGAAAGAAGAGAAGGTGGTTACGCAGTTGAAAAAAGATTATGAGGAATTGAAGGAATTGCTGGCACAGGAAAAGAAAACCGTCATCAAGGAAGCGAAGGGAGAGGCCTTGCGAATAGTAGATGGTGCTAATAAGCGAGTTGAAAAAACTATTCGAGAAATCAAAGAGCATCAGGCCGACAAAGAGAAAACTAAGCAATCACGAAAAAATCTTGAAGATTTAAAGAAAAGTCTTGACAATTTTCCCAAGAAAAAAGATACAAGACCTTCCAACATAGATGTTGGGGACTTTGTGAAAATAGATGGACAAGATGGCGTGGGTGAAATTTTGGATATTAAGAAGTCGGAGGCCCAAGTTCAATTTGGGTTGTTGAAGTCTTTTGTTAAAGTTGATCGTCTCAGGAAGGTCAAGGGGCAGAGAAAAGAGGTGTTGAGGTCAGCATCACAAGGCGTTAATCTATTTCAAAAACGCTCAGACTTCACCCATGAGCTGGTTATTCGAGGTATGCGAGCTGAAGAAGCATTACCTAGGATTGACTCCTTTGTTGACGAGTCAATCATGCTGGGTGTAAATCAAGTGAAAGTAGTTCATGGTAAAGGACATGGTATATTGCGAGATTTACTCAGAAATCATTTGAGTGATCATCCCAGCATTGGCAAAGTAGAAGACGAGCATGCAGATCGTGGGGGAAGCGGTATTTCTGTCGTAACATTCAAATGACTACTTATTCGAAATCTCAACTAGCTTTAAGGAATGGTCAAGACCAAGAGGAGGTGTGGATTGCTTTTGAAGGAAAAATTTACGATGTATCTTCTTCAAAGCTTTGGAAAAATGGAGCTCATTATGAGCATTGGGCTGGTCAGGACTTGACAGATGAATTACCGGATGCCCCTCATACCAAAAGAGTGTTTGAAAAACTTGAAATGATTGGAAGACTCACATGATTCTAGTAGCTGATGCAGGAGGTACAAAGACCGATTGGCGGTTGTTGAATGGGAATCAAATTTCTCAGTTTGCGACCAGGGGGTACAACCCAAATACACACCAACTGAAAGACTTTCTAGATGATATATCTCCAACATTTCTGGATATTCAATCGGCTGTCAGCAAACTATTTTTTTATGGAGCCAGTCTTTATCCTGAAAGTACTGATTTCAAAAATGGGATAAGTTCTCTTTATCCAAAAGCACAAATTGAAATCAATAACGACTTACTTGGATCTTGCCGATCATTGAGCTCAGATCAACCCGCGTTTGTAGGTATTTTAGGGACTGGCTCAGCTGGCTGCTACTATGATGGGAATGATATCACCAATCACGTTCCCTCCCTTGGCTATTCTCTTGGAGATGAAGGTGGAGGAGCTTATTTGGGTAGAAAATTATTGAATTTAGCTCTTCGCAATCGTTTGGATGATCATCTTCAGCTCGCATTCGATCAAGAGTTCAATTTGACAAAAGAAGAAGTGTACGTTCATATATATAAGAAGGATGGAGCAAATGCATACTTGGCCTCTTTTGCTCATTTTTTATTTGCTCACAAGTCTGATCCTCAGATATCTGAATTGATTGCTACCGGCCTTAAGGATTATTTGGAATCATATTTTATAACCATGGATGGAATTCATAAATATCCATTTCACTTTTCAGGATCTATTGCTTATTATTTTGGAGATTTTATTCGTGAAATTGGTGCAAAATTAAAAATGAACATAGGTCGTATTATTCAGTCACCTATTTCCGGGTTAGCACTTTATCATCAAGCACATGGATAAATTAATCACCGAATCTGAATCTAACTACGATGATTTAGAAAAAAAATCTTCCAGAGAGTTACTTGAAATCATCAATAGTGAAGATCAAAAAGTTGCATTGGCCGTCAAGGAAGTGATCCCTCAAATCGATGCTCTGGTGAAAGCTATTATTCTAAGAATGAAAGAAGGAGGTCGGCTTTTTTACATTGGAGCCGGTACCAGTGGACGGCTGGGAATTGTAGACGCGTCAGAATGTCCACCAACATATGGTGTTCCTGATGATTGGGTGATTGGACTAATTGCGGGAGGTGATAGAGCCATAAGAAAGGCTGTTGAGTTTGCTGAGGACGATAGCGAACGGGCATGGAAGGATTTGAAAGAATTCAACCCTATAAAAAAGGACAGTTTGATAGGAATTGCAGCATCTGGAGGAACACCATATGTGGTTGGAGGAGTGAAAGCTGCAAGACAATTTGGTCTATTAACTGGATGCATCACAAACAATAAAAAAACCAAACTTTCAGAAGAATCAGAATTTCCAATTGAAATAATTGTAGGAGCAGAGGTCGTGACCGGTAGTACCCGAATGAAAGCAGGCACGTCTCAAAAATTGGTGCTAAATATGGTATCTACATCAGTAATGATAGGTCTAGGACGAGTAAAGGGAAATCGAATGATAGATATGCAATTATCTAATAGTAAGTTGATTGAGAGAGGCATAAAAATAATAATGGAGGAATTGGGAATTGATGAAATATTAGCGGATGAACTACTCGTTAAACATGGTTCAGTCAGGAAAGCATTGGATAATTACAAGAAAAACATTGATTAAGAGGAGACCATTATTAAGAGAATATGCCGATAAAATTGGGATTTCAAAAAGTGTGTGATTTTATAAGTTTAGTTGCACATTAAATCTTAGATTTGTTAAAGATTGTTAACTACTTAACTAAATATTTTATCACCAAATTAAAACAACATGAGAAAAATTCTACTTGGACTTGCTTCTATTGCCTTGGCAAGTTTTATCTATGCTCAAGGAAATATCTCGGGCAAAGTTTTAGACGACTCTGGTAATGGATTACCAGGAGCCACGGTACTCGTTAAAGGTACTCAGGTTGGAGCAATTACCGATGGGGATGGCAGCTTTACGCTGAATGCTTCGGAAGGTGCTATACTAGTTGTATCTTTTACAGGTTTTGAATCTGTGGAAATGGCTGCATCTAGCGACATGTCAGTTACGATGAAGCCTGGTACCAGTATTCTGGCAGAGCTAGTGATTACTTCTAATGTGATTGATGTGGTGAGAGGAAGAGAAACGCCTGTTGCAGTTTCTTCGATTTCACCTACGGAGATTTCTGCGAAAGTTGGAAACTTGGAATTTCCTGAAATAATGAACCGAACTCCAGGTGTTTATGCAACCAAACAAAGCGGTGGATATGGTGATTCAAGACTTTCATTGAGAGGATTTGATCAACGAAACACATCATTTCTTATCAACGGACAGCCAGTTAATGATATGGAAAACGGGTGGGTATACTGGTCAAACTGGGCTGGACTAACAGACGTTGCTTCTGGAATACAAATTCAAAGAGGACTTGGGGCTTCCAGACTAGCAGTTCCGTCAGTTGGAGGCACGGTTTCGATTTTCACAAAAGCTGCGGAACTTCAGAAAAACACTACTGTTGCACAGACTATTGGTAACGATGGTTACATGAAGACAACAGCGAGTCATTCTACTGGTAAGAATGATAGTGGATGGGCTTCATCCATTCTATTAAGTCGATGGCAAGGGGACGGATATGCGTATAATACAGCAGGACAAGGACTGACCTATTTTGGTGCATTAGGATACGCACCAGAAGGATCTAGTCATGCATTTAACTTTTCATTCTTAGGAGCAGGACAATGGCATCACCAAAGAAGTAATGATATCTCAATACGTGACTATCAGAACTTTGGTAAAGATCATAAGGATGGTATTGACAGAAGGTGGAATACTAATGGCGGTATGCTCGATGGAGAAGAATTCAGCATGAGAAGAAATTTCTATAATAAACCTCTTGCTACAATGAATTGGGATTGGGATATAAATGAAAACCTTTCATTGGCTACATCTTTATACGGTTCTTGGGGTAGAGGTGGAGGAACTGGTCCACGGGGACGAAATTACTATAACAGTGAACTTGACATCCTTCCATACGGTGATGATTTAACAGATCACTACGGTACGGATGGTGATGGTGCAAGAAATTCTGATGGTTTCATTGATTTTGATCGATTGGTAGAAATTAATCGCGAATCAACTTCAGGTTATACTGGAGCGCTTTCAGATTATAACGGTAAGCGAATTGGTGCAAATAATTACAGTGATGACAATGTGAACAATGCTGTTATTATAAGAAGAGCTTCCATGAATTCTCATGATTGGTTGGGTGGTATTTCTTCATTGAATTATAAATCAGGAAATTTCAGGTATTCTGTAGGGGTTGATTTGAGGAAGTATAAGGGTTACCACTACAGGGTTCTTAATGATTTAATGGGTCTTAGAGGTTATTATTCAACTGGAAATGAAAATTCTGAGGGTATAATCATCGAAACTTTGATAAAGGCCAAACCATTCAAGGATACAGGTTTAAATGGACCTAAAATCGATTATTATAATATAGGGCATGTTGACTGGACTGGTGTGAACGGATTGATTGAATATAGCAGTGATTTGAAACTTACTGCTGTATTACAAGCAGGATACTCGAATCAAACATATCAGAGAGAAGACTTTTTTAATCAGATAGGAAACCCTCTTTCTGAAAAGGAAAGTGTACCAGGTGGTTATGTAAAGGGAGGTGCTAATTATAATATAAGTAATTCTTCCAACGCTTTCTTCAATGCAGGTTTAATTTCACGTCAGCCTAATTTTGATGCTGTGTTCCCAGGGTATGCAAATGATGTAAATCCGGATCTTCAAAATGAAAAGATTACTTCTTTTGAGGTTGGATACGGATATGTAAGCAGATATTTGACAGTGAATATAAATGCTTATTCTACTTCATGGGGTGATAGGTTTATCTCAAGAGGAGCAGACATAACACTTTCTGATGGTGTTACTGTAGTAGAGGGAACAGCTCAATTCAAGGATATTGATGTGCAGCATAATGGTATAGAAGTAGAGGCTACATATAATGCAATGGATAATCTTAAGTTCAGAGGTATGTTATCCATGGGAGATTGGAAGTACACTAAAGATTTTACAGCAGAATATTATGATGATGATCAAAATCCGCTTGGTGAATCTGTCACCCTTTATATGAAGGATGCTAAGGTTGGAGATGCGGCTCAATTCACAGCCTACATTTCTGCAGATTATCGAGTTAGCATCATGAGTTTTGATCTTTCATACAGACATGTAGGTGGACTTTATGCAGATTATAGTATTGAAGATTCAGCTTTTGAAGATCCTGATAACGAGGGGGCTTTGGAGCTTCCAACGTATGGTTTGGTTGATTTTGGAGCAGGTGCTAGATTCCAACTGTTTTCTACCAATGCATTGTTCCGTGTGAATATTAACAACGTACTTGATACAGTTTATATTTCTGAATCAGAGACTAATATCCATACGGAAAGCGGATCTGAAACATTCAATGGATTAGATGTACGGAACAGTGTTTGGTTTGGATTCGGTAGAACTTGGAATGCGTCTTTGACTTTAAATTTCTAAGGAATGGAAAGATAGTTTAGACCAATTTCTTAATTGGTAAGCACATTAAAACCGAGGTTAGAAATAATCTCGGTTTTTTTTGACTTTAAAATATCTTGAAAAACGTATGTGTAAATTAATTATTCCTAAAATTTGGTATAGAAGGTTAGACGATCAACTCATCAACAGTACGATAAGTACCACGGTGACGAATGAAAGGAAAAGTCTTAAATAATCCATAATTGCTTACTAGGCAACCAGAACTCACCAATCCCCCAATTAGTACCATTAATTCTTAATTAGTAACTATATTATATTTTGACGATGCTAGTTGAAATGAACTAATTTCACATTTGAAACGATACTCAGCAGCATGCGCATTTTGACCTTCCTATTTCTTTTCATTTCTGTACTTTCTATCTACCCAGTTCTGGGTATTTTCATTAGCAAATGATAAAATTCATGGGTTGTTTGGTGAATTTT
>JAAEPI010001313.1 GCA_024232835.1 Cytophagales bacterium | reverse complement strand
CCCCTTGGAACCCCGATAGCCCTTCGGGCAAAACAAAATGAAATAACCACCCTAAATAAAAGCTTTGATTAAACTTTCTCGAAAGTTAATCCCCCGGAAGGGCCCTCGGACTGCCTTTACACAGTAGGCAACTTTTTTGAATTTGAAGTATCCTTGGATTATCACAGAAAAGACTCAAAGCAGAAAAAAAAGTGTAAATGATGGTTCGCTTAATTTGCAAGCATTATCTTAGCAAAAAATATAAAAAATGCATTTTGTCATTGACTTTCGATGTAGATGGGTATATATTAAATGCAAATGACGAAACATTGTGCTTTAAGACAATCCATCGTGCAGAAGAGGAATGTCTAAAAAGCAAGATGACAGAAAAATCCGTCTTGAATATCACTATGATCGTTTGGCAACTCGAAAGATGGCGCACGCATATCAGGTTTTGGTCCCCATCGCCATCCCTTTACCGACATCAGAATTTAAAACTAGTGATGGTAATGATAACGACAAGGCTACTAGCATTGAAAAGGGAGGTGATTTAAATGAAGATAACGGCGATTTATGCACGGGTTTCCTCCAGCAGGCAAAGAGAAGAAAAAACGATAGATAGTCAACTCTCAGCTCTCAGAACGTATGCTGAGGAACAAGGTGTTACTGTTTTGCCGGAGTATATATTTAAGGATGAAGGATACAGTGGGAGTGTGCTGGTACGACCAGGCCTTGAACATTTACGAGATTTGGCCTCGGAAGGTCAAATCGAGGTTGTTTTAGTCTATTCTCCCGACCGTCTAAGTCGCAAGTATGCCCACCAAGTATTTCTTATTGAGGAGTTTAAGCGTGCTGGGGTAGAAGTGTTATATTTAACGTCTCCTACTAAAGCCAACACACCGGAAGGTGAACTTCTTTTGCAGTTTCAGGGAATGATTGCCGAATACGAAAGAGCTCAAATTTCTGAACGCTGCCGGCGAGGTAAGAAGCATCGTGCCAAATGTGGCTCGGTCAATGTACTGGGAGGAGCGCCTTTTGGCTACCGTTACAATAAAAAGACAGAACATAGTGCCGCATCCTATGAAGTAATTGAAAAAGAGGCAGAATTAGTGCGAGAAATTTATCGTCTTTTTACAGAAGAGGGTATGAGCCTTGGTGGGATAGCCCGCCATCTCAACTCAAAGGAGATTCCAACCCGTAGAGGCAAGAGCTGGTGGGAGCGTTCTATGGTATGGGGAATGCTTACAAATCCGGCTTATAAAGGAACTGCCTATTATGGAAAAACGGATCGAACAGAAAGGCGAAGAGCTACCT
>JAAEPI010001312.1 GCA_024232835.1 Cytophagales bacterium | reverse complement strand
TGTTATCGAGTCGGTACCCTTGGTTACCCTAATCATACTAAAATCACTGAATATATCAGATCAATCGTGTCCAAAAGGAAGCCCCCTAAAATTTACATTGTTGGAGACTTCAACCTACCTCAATCTGATTGGCCTACTTCGTTTAGCAGTGTTCCGCTTGAACAGAGCTTTATTGACTCATTTAACGACCTAGGTTTGTGTCAGTTGATCACATCATCAACTCACAAAGGTGGGAAGACATTAGATCTTCTCCTTAGTAATTCTGATAGCACTGTATATGATATAAAGGTGCTTGACAAGGACTCTGTATGTAAGTCTGATCAGTATCCCATTACCTTCTCTATTAAATGCCGAGTCACACGGAAGAAGTCACCAAAGCGGAATGTATACAACTTCAAAAGAGCTAACTGGGAATTTATGAATCGTGACCTTTGTTCTATTAATTGGCAATTCCTGCATAACATGGATCCTGACACTGCTTGGATAACTTTTAAAAATTCCATATTTGAGCTTGCAGATAGGCATATACCAAAGGTAACGATTAAATCTGAATTTCAACCTCCTTGGTTTGACTGTGAGGCGTTCTCAGCATGCCGAACTAAGGACAGACTTAGGAGTAAGTTTAAAGAATCTGATAGCTTCACTGATGAACTTAACTGGACTACCAGTCGTAAAGCTTACAAACAACTTTCGGCAAAAAAGATGAGGGATAATTTGTTTAATAATGATGATCCTGCTCTAATAACCAGAAAATTTTGGGCACATGTTAAATATTCTACAAACTCTTGCCGCATTCCTA
>JAAEPI010001311.1 GCA_024232835.1 Cytophagales bacterium | reverse complement strand
TGACGGTGCCTTTCCCTTCAATATATCCAATAAATTCAAATACTATTATGTTGAACTTGCGATAATAATAGTAAAAAAGGCTTAATCTGGTAACATAAATGAAACTAGGGAAAACCCAAAAAAATCGTGATGGCGCTGACAAAACCCTTATCGCTATGTTCTTGAAATTAACACCGGAAGAACGTATCCGATCAAATGATAATGCTGTCAATGCTGTCAGGGAATTGCAAAATGCCTTTAAACAACGCAGAAAATCAAATAATCGACCTGAATGCTCTGATTGAAGGACTCTGTGAAGCGAGTGTTGAATTTATCATCGTCGGTGGAATCGCCACAGTTATTCAAGGCGCACCCATTACAACAATGGACTTGGACATTGTTCATCGCCAAACCGCTGCTAACATTCGAAACTTACTTAGATTTCTAAAATCTGTCGGCGCTCATTATCGCCGTCCCGATGACAAAGTGATCGAACCGGATGAACAAATCTTGTCGGCCAAAGGGCATTCACTGTTGTCCACATGTTTCGGACCGCTTGATGTTTTGGCAATAATTGAGGATGGGCATAGCTACGACGAGCTTAGGCGAGATTCTGTTGAAATTGAATTCAGAGGATATACACTGCAAGTCTTGAGTTTGGCAAAAATTATTGAAATG
>JAAEPI010001310.1 GCA_024232835.1 Cytophagales bacterium | reverse complement strand
GCACCGTAGATAACGCCGCTTTTAAGTAGGTTTATGCTGCTGCGTTTGTTTCCTTTGAGCAGATGGTGGGCATGATTCCTGCTTTTACCGGGGATCATGGAGAACTCGGTTTCTTCGTTAAAAGACAAGTAATTGCTGGTAGTAAACCTTATAAGCATACTAACGCCTCATTTTTATGCATTTAAAGAGAAAAAATCTCTTTTGTTGCAGGCTGTATGATTGAAGTTTAGCAGAATTTATTTAAAAGGTCAATTGTCCTTTTGATTAGTCAGCAATTTCGCAAGGAAGGTCCTCAATCTGCTTCTCAACGTAAAAGGCGGTGTTTTTTCGCTTGCGTAGTTCTTGTATTGTTTGATTTCAGATTTTTTTGTGATATTTTCCAAGATATGGAAGATTTATTGCTTGTGGGAAAGCCCCAAAAAAGTTACAATTAGCGATTAAGAATAGGCTGGTAGCCTGAAGGAGATTATTTTGTGCCTACCGAGTTATCGAGTGTTCCTGTGAATGGAGTCATTCAAGCAGAACCGTTTCCGGCTCAATATTCAAACAGGCATCGCGATACATCATCCTGACCATTTTGGCAGGAGATGCGATTTTTTCCTTTCTTCTTGAGTTTATATGCCTGTGAAAAAAAAACCTAAAGAGCATATAAGAGATGAGTCTTATACTTAGCATGTTCTCATAAGCGTTGACAAAATGGAGAGTTTTGTGCTTTAAATGGCAGTGTTTAACTATGTCCATGAAGATGTTGGCATCAATGTCCCAACGATGCCTCCCTATGGAGTAAACGACTTCTGGGGGGAGATTTATATCCTCTGAAAAAGCAAAGACATTTTTTTTCTCAACCCAATGATGAAGGTTGCCCCGTTTGCCTTTATTTCCCTGTTTTGTTGGGTCTCTCTCCCATACTTTCCTGTCAGCCCAGAGCACCCGCGCATCCGTATTAGCCGTATCCCAAATGACCTCTTTCAGATCCCATAACTTTAATTCCTCTTTATCCTTCTTTTGGACTATCACCGGTTCTGTTATTTTTTTTTGAGCCAGAGCAGTTTCCAGTAGGTTTTCCTGGTTGTCCTTTAGTACGGCACCTGCATAGATTCCCAACAGCTTACATTCCTTAAAAAAATTTGGCGTACAATATAGGGCATCACCAATGACAATATCAAGAAAGCGGACCCCAAGGTTATTCACAATACGCTTCAAAAGCCTCAAGGCGCAGTTGATCTCATCTTCCCCTTTCCTCATCATTTCCAGTCCTACCGGAATGGGAAAGTCATACCCCACCAGAGTTAATACAACAGCTCTATGATAGTATTGAATCATTTCCACGAATTCTTCTTTACCATTTTTTTTATTTTTTTTCGTAACCTTTCTGGTCAAGCAGTTATCGCACTCTTGGTAGTAACTTGAGAAGGTCTCTATTCCATCAAGTACGCCTACACTATAATCTAAAAATGGGTTATCCCTCAGCATTCCATTGCGTTTAGCCCGCTTTATCAACATATACCAAAACTGTTGAAGGGATTGCGGTTCCAGATGGCTCAGTCCATATCCAAATGTATCATCGCTGATGTTTTGCTTCACCCTCTTTTTTAAAACACCTTCGCGGATCTCTTCTTCTATTGTAGAAGTGGCTTTCATCCGTAAAGCCGAACCGAAATAATATCCCCGGAAAATATCACCAATATCAATATCCGGCTCTTTACGGGTATCTTTTAGTAACGGCAGGGATTCTTCCAGGCGGAATACTTTCCTACTGTACTTATCAAAGCTATTGATACGAGACAATACCCTTCTACCCTTCTATCCTTTTATACTTTTATCACCTTTACCAAGCAGCTTAAAAAGTAATTCCAGGTTAACTTCATGAATCTGCTTGATAATTTGGCTGAACTCTTTATTAGCCAAAACTTGTGCTTCTACTTGCCGGGCGTATTGTTTGGGAATATTCATAGTGACTTGCTTCTCGCCAATTTTGTACGAATATTGATAGGCGGTATGACGTTTCCCTTCTTTTTTACAAACACAGTTGGCTTTGCCACAAAGAACTTTCCGAATACTGAAGGCACCGGGAATAATAGTTCTGTATTTTAACAATCTTCGATAGAGACGAGAGCGCTTGCCAATCAAAATCTTATTTTTGTTCTCGTTTTCATTTTCTTTTTCTTTTATAAAGGCCATTGAGTACCTCACGATTCACGATTCATGTTTGAGTATGATTTAAGTATTCTTTAAAATTCTTCGCTAGCGGATAGCCCCAAACTGCTTTAAGTGAACGATTCGCTTTACCCGTTTGATCATTTTTGCCCCGCCCGGTGGTTTTTCCCAGATAAATCCAATTGGCCGCACGATAACAGGTTCCTTTAAATAGCTCTGTATCCACAAATGTTTCTAAAAAATAAATGGGGTGGTTGTAGATTTCTTGCCAATCAGTAGAAATTCTCTTGCTGCATTGTGCCAGAAGGTGAGAGGCCAGATGTGGAACACGAATCCATTCGGGGATCAAGAAACGACTATTGTAGGCAAGTAAATGAAGATTCTTTTTTCGTATCTCCGCATCCCAACCAATAAAACGATCCCGGCTGGCCAGATGACGGACCGCTGAGGACCAGGAAAAGCAGCCGAGCACTCTGTCTTTTGAAAAGAACAAATATTTCAAATGCTCACCTACCGGTTGAGTATACCCAAGGTAATGATGCTGAGAGATAAGACCATTAAAAGTTTTTTCCAGCGACGTTCGACGAACTTGGACCACGCGAATCGGTTGAAGCATTTTTACACTGGTTGCCAAAATACTCTGATCTATTTCTACCTTTTCTGGTGCTTGACGATTAAGAAAAGGATTAATGGGCGTTTTCTTTCTTGGGGGAAGCGCTAAATGGCCTTCCCTTTCCAACTGTAACAGTAAGCCACGACATACCATATCTTTTAATATTCCGTTGGCTTGACGCCAATTCCAGGCACGGCATACTTGCCTGGATAGTTCACAGCGTCCGATATCCTCTTCCTTAGAAATAAGGCTTTTGATAAAGGATATATCTGCTTGGTTTACTGCACGACCTCTGTACTTTAAGATGGTTTCTGTTTCCATGTCATGATTGTACATCATATTTGATTCGAACGCAAGTCCATTTTTTGGCCGGCGGCAAGAAAAAAATCAACAACCAATAATGAAGCACCGATGCCAGGCTAAATTGAGAACAAATGGCGTCTGTCTTAATAAATAAAGGAAGATTCGCTGGCAATTGAACAAGGTGAGAGTTTTGCAAGAATGTTTCTGGTGATTGGAAGAGGAGTTCAGGCGTGAGAAGTCCAATTATCAACAAGTGAGGCTGTCAATTGGAGCAGGCTTGCGAAATTGCTGGTCTCCGCCGGGCTTTAGGCTTTGGGATTTCGTGCCCCGGGTTTAAGAAACGCTTAAGCCTACAGTATTGGAGGGCCTCCGGGGGCCATTCCCGAATCCCCCCTACAGGGAATTATAAAGAAGCGTGAGCGCTTTTGTAGAGATAATTCATGAATTGTCCTTGGAGCGCAATTGGCGCG
>JAAEPI010001309.1 GCA_024232835.1 Cytophagales bacterium | reverse complement strand
TTTATTAATGATCACCGGTTTGGTTGTTTTCTCAAGCTGCACTGGAGATCTTGAAGAAAGAGTTAGAGATCTTGAAGGAAGAGTTGTTGCCCTTGAAACTCAATTGAAGGTTGAGGGAGTCTCCGCGGCAAACAGACCAACCGCTTCAGCCACCCCTCAAGCAAAAGCTGCAGAACCGGAGGTTAAGCCTGATGGCCCAATACCTGCCTTTGCATTTGAAAATGAGGATCACGATTTTGGCACAATCAACGATGGTGATATTGTAGAGAAAGTCTTCAAATTCACCAATACGGGAGATGCTCCTTTGATTATTTCTAATGCGACAGCAACATGTGGATGTACTGTACCTAAATGGCCTAAAGAACCGATCGCCGTTGGTGAGACTGGTGAAATCCAAGTTCGATTCAACAGCCGAAATAAAGTAGGTATCCAAAATAAAACGGTAACTATTACAGCCAATACATATCCATCGGCTAACAAACTTCGTATTAAGGCGAATGTTTTGAAGGCAGAAGGAGACTCTAAATAATCGAAATAAATGAATACAGTTTTATTACAAATCGGCGGTGGGGGAAATTCTCAATTCATTATGCTGGGAGCGATGGTGGTCATATTCTATATGTTCTTCATCCGACCACAGCAGAAAAAGCAGAAGAATCAGAAAAACTTTATCAAAGAGCTGAACAAAGGAGATAAGGTGGTAACTATGGGAGGCATTCATGGTAAGGTGACAGAAGTCACCGATGCTACGCTTACAATTGATGTTGATCGAGGAACCAAGATTACTATTGAGAAAAGCTCTGTTTCGTTGGAAGCAAGTAGACGACTTACTGAGGATATTAAAAAGTGATTTTATGTAATGGCATTTAGGCTACTACCTAATAATTTAAAACAATGGAAGGTAGTGATCATAGCATTTGCTGTGGCCGCTACCTTTTGGTTTTTTAACTCCCTCAATAAAGACTATACGACAAGTCTCAGCTATCCCGTTTCATTTGCTTATAATCAAGATAGTCTGATCTCAGTGAGAACACTCCCCTCAAACATCGATCTTGATGTGACGGGTGGCGGATGGAGCCTGCTTCGAAAAGAACCCCTTTTTAACCCCACACCATTAACAATAGATTTAGAGAATCCAGTTGGCGTAAATTATCTCACGTGGTTGGAGAAACTTCCGATAATTAGGGAGCAAATGGGGGACGTAAGTGTTATTCAAGTCATTCAAGATACCCTCAGGATTCAGATTGAACCAATACTTAAGAAGAAAGTGAAGATTTGGATCGATTCTATGAAAATCAAGTTGGCTGACAACTTCAGATTAGTTTCTTCAATCACCTGCCCAAATGATTCAATCACCTTAATTGGCCCGAAGAGTTTTATTGATACCCTTGAATCTGACTTTGAGCTTCAATTATTGGAGGGAGCCATTGATGAGAATTATGATGATGACGTGCTCGTAGTTGTGCCACGCCCAGGGCTGATTCGCTCTGACCCAGCGTTTGTTCAGGCTATTTTTGAGGTTGATCAATTCAATGATTTGCAGATTGAAGTACCCGTTGAGGTGCTTAACTTTCCAGAAGATTCGACCCATCGATTAGCAGAAGAAAAAGTTACTGTACATTTCACCGTTCAGCGATCCTTACAGCAGGAGTACGTGGCATCTGATTTTGCAGTATCCGCCGACTTCAATATTTTGCGAAAGAGGGATTCTACAGTGCTGGCTATGTTATTATATTTCCCTCAAGATGTTGTGGACATTGAGATAGTACCCAGTGAAATAAGAGTTGTGCCAAATGAATAGGCCACTTCTTGTTGGCATCACCGGAGGTATAGGTGCAGGGAAAAGTATAGTAACCAAAATTTTTAAGACCTTCGGAGTGCTTGTTTACGATGCGGATTCTAGAGCCAAATGGCTGATGGCTAATTCCGAAAGTTTGACGCATTCAGTTCAAAAACTCTTTGGTGAGGAAAGTTATTCAGATGAAAAGCTGAACCGAACGCATATTGCTGCACTCGCTTTTCACACACCTAAACTTCTAGACCAGTTAAATGCTCTGGTACATCCAGAAGTGGAAAGAGATCTCAATGAATGGGTTTCTAAGAATTCAGAACAACCTTACTTAGTGAAAGAAGCTGCCTTGATATTCGAGACGGGTTCGTATACCAAGCTTGATAGAATAATTCTGGTTACAGCTCCAAAGGACGTCCGAATTGAGCGAGTGCTTTCCCGAGACACACATCGAAGCAAGGAGGATACATTGGCAATCATGGACAAACAACTTACCGATGAAGAGAAAAGGGCAAAAGCCGACATTGAATTGATAAATGATGGAAGTACCTTGCTGATTCCGCAAATTCTAAAATTGCATGAGCAATTCTCAATTCGGTAGTTATTGGCTGGGAATTCTTAAAAATAGAATTTTTCGATATTTCCTCCTACCTCTTCTCGTATTCTTTCTGGCAATTTTGATTTGGCCGTTGAATGAGCCCTATTATTCGTATAGTACCATTATTAATGATTCTAAAGGCGAGTTGCAAAGTGCTTCCGTAGCGCCCGATGGGCAATGGAGATTTCCAAAACCGGATTCGGTTCCTTTCAGAGTTAGAGAATCTATTCGCTATTTCGAGGATAAATATTTTTACAAACACCCGGGAATAAACCCTGGCTCAATAGTACGAGCCATATGGCAGAATATCCGAGACGGTCGTGTGGTGAGTGGTGCCAGCACACTCACGATGCAAATTGCGAGGATGATGGGAGGAAACCAAAGAACACTCACCAATAAGCTCCAGGAGATGATGGTGGCTTTGAAATTAGAGATGCGCTATTCCAAAAAGGAGCTGATGATAATTTACGCATCCATGGCACCTTTTGGTGGCAATGTAGTGGGGTTGGAAGCGGCATCATGGAGATACTATGGTAGGGCGCCTCATCTACTGAGTTGGGGAGAATCAGCCGCACTAGCAGTGTTGCCCAATCAGCCAGGGGCGATTTTCCCTGGAAATCAAGATTCGCTTCTCATTAAAAAGCGGAATCGGTTGTTGCTCAAGCTTCAGCGAAAGGAAGTTATAGACCAGCTCACGTATGAACTAGCGATAACAGAGCCGGTTCCAGGGAAGCCTCTCCGCATTCCAAATAAGGCAGGTCATTTGCTTGCTACTTTTACGGGTTCTAACGAAGGAGAACGATTGAACTCCACAATTGACCCCTTCTGGCAATCAAGGGTGTCTGAGTTGGTTGAAAATCACCATTTGATAATGAATGCCAACGGGGTTGAGAATCTCGCCGCACTGGTTGTCAACTTGGATGATGGGCGAGTGCTCGCTTATAAAGGAAATACCAATGATGTCAACGCTGATGGTTACCAAGTAGACATCATCCAGAGGCCAAGAAGCCCGGGAAGCACACTCAAACCTTTGCTCTATTCAGCTGCTTTGGACAGAGGGTTAATTCTAAGAAGGAGTATGCTGTCAGATGTGCCCTCATTTTTTGGTGGATTCTCTCCAAAGAATTTCAATCGTGGATATTCTGGAGCCGTCAATGCAAATCAGGCACTTTCTCGATCGCTCAATATTCCGATGGTGCATCTGCTTAAGAAATATTCCTTCGAGCAATTTCATCGTGATCTAGAGGATTGGGGGATAACCACTCTCAATGAACCCGCAGGTCATTACGGTTTATCACTGATACTTGGAGGCTGTGAGGTAACCATGTGGGAATTGAGCCAAGTCTATTTTTCGATGTATAAAAAAATGACTAGTGACCCTAATACAACTATTCATTTCGATGAAGAAGGTCCGGGTATTCCCAACTTCCCAATGGGCGAAGACGCAATCTGGCAAACCTTCCAAACCATGACGAATTTGGCAAGACCGGAAGGCGAACGGGCGTGGCGGTCGTTCAACTCGTCGCAATTGATCGCCTGGAAGACCGGCACAAGCTATGGAGATCGGGATGCATGGGCTTTTGGTCTGAATGGGAATGTATTAGTAGCTGTGTGGGTGGGCAATGCGGACGGAGAAGGACGAGCCGATCTTACCGGAATTAAGGCTGCCGCACCACTCATGCACGCGATTATGCGATTGTCTGATTCTGACCCGAACTGGCTCAATGATTTGAAACCGCATATGCCAACCAGGCAAGTTTGCAAGGTTTCTGGCATGCTGGCCAATGAGCACTGCCCAGCAAGGAGCAAAGAAGTATCAACGAATGCCGACAAATCAGGATTGTGCTCTTTTCATAAAAACTATACGATGGACATCACCGGCTCCTATCGAGTGAATAGTGATTGTTATAGTTTATCTGAAGCGACGAACAAAACCCATTTCATACTACCACCCACGCAGGGATATTATTATCGTCAGATTTTCCCTGATTATAAGGGCTTGCCACCTGCCTATCAGGGATGCGGCGAAGAAGTAAATCCCATTGGCATTATCTATCCTCACCGCTCAACCAAAATCTTTATCCCCAAAGAAATAACGGGTGAGAAAGGTAGAGTCATTTTGCAAGCTTCACACCAAAGCTCAAGTGCCATCCTTTATTGGCATGTGGACGAGTCCTATCTTGGCCTGACGAGAGACGATCATCAGCAGGAAGTTTGGCTAGCACCTGGTGACCATGTGCTTTCCCTGATAGATGGAGAAGGCAATAAAGTCAGCAGGAGGTTTGTGGTGATTGGGGAGGAGTGAATTGATAGTTCTTAAATTGGCATATGCCGTTGAATTTGTAGATCAAGAGACAGTTTTGGGTTGCGTTTCTGATATTGATCAAAGATTTCCCCTAATTGCCACCAACAACATATCTTTGGCGTCCAATTCTGTAAACAAATAAAACAAATGCACAAGTACTTATTAATCACACTATTGATGACGTCCGTAGCGTATGCACAGGATCGTCGGATAGAATTTGAGGAATACGATCTGGACAATGGCCTGCACGTTATCTTACATCAGGATAATTCAACTCCAATTGTCAATGTTTCTGTTCTCTACCATGTGGGGTCGAAAAACGAAAAGGAGGGAAGATCAGGATTTGCACATTTCTTTGAGCACTTGATGTTTGAAGGATCGCCTAATATTGAAGCTGGCATGTATTCAAAAATATTGGAACGAGCTGGTGGAACAGACAATGCCAACACATCTAATGATCGAACTTTCTATTATGCGACGCTTCCTTCTCATTATTTGGAGCTAGGTCTCTACATGGAATCTGAGCGTATGCTACATGCTACCATTGACTCTGCCGGGGTGGCCACTCAAAAGGAAGTAGTAAAAGAAGAAAAGAGATTAAGAGTGGATAATCGGCCGTACGGCTCTTTTCAATCCAACATGTTCGCGGCGGCCTTCAAGGGTACAAATTATGAGTGGACACCCATTGGATCATTCGAAGATATTGACGCGGGTACCAATGAGGACTTCAAAGAATTCTTCAATACTTTTTATGTTCCCAATAATGCTACGTTGGCCATAGCCGGAGATATAGATGTTGCTGAGTCAAAAGTTTTAATCAAGAAATATTTTGATGAGATTAAGCGTGGTGAAAAAGAAATCCCTAGACCTGAAATCAATGTTTCGGATTTAGGAGGAGAGGTTCGTCAGGACGTCTTCGATAATATACAATTGCCAGCCGTAATTCAGGGCTATCATATGGCAAAACAAGGGTCAGACGATTATTATTCCATGCAAATGCTGACACAGCTATTATCTGGCGGAGAAAGTTCTCGTTTTCAGAAAGAAATAAAGGATAAGCAACAAATTGCAGCGTTCGTTGGATCATTTCCTTTTGCTTTAGAGGATGCGGGAATATTTATCAGTTTGGGATTGGTAAATATGGGACGGACACCCGAAGAATTGGAAAAGGCGTTAGATGCTGAAATAGATCGGGTAAAGAATGAACCGATTCCGGAAAAGGAATTCCAGAAACTCAGAAATCAGATTGAAAATAATTTTATTTCTTCCAATAGCACCGTGAGTGGAATTGCCGAGAGTCTTGCTGATTATTATGTCTACTTTGGAGATGCCAATTTGATTAATTCCGAGATCGACAGGTACATGGCAGTCACCAAGGAGGATATCATGAATGTGGCTAAGAAGTATTTGGATAAAGACAATAGAGTGACCTTGACTTATTTGCCCAAGTCGGCTCAAAAGACCCCAGAGGATGAAGAAATTGATAAAAAAAACTAATCGTACAACACTAGAAGCATGAAATTTAAACACATATTTTCACTCATTCTGACGCTTGGTATCCTTACAAGTACCGCACAATTGGATCGGAGTAAATTACCAGAACCATCAGAACCAAGACCCATTCAAATTGGTGATTACGAAAGCTTTGAGCTAAAGAATGGCCTCAAGGTTTTCATTATCGAAAACCACAAACTTCCCAGAGTAGCTTTCAACCTTCAATTCGATAGAGACCCAATTTTTGAAGGTGAGAAGGCTGGTTATTTAGGAATGGTTGGCGATATGCTACGAAGAGGTACTGATACCCGAACGAAAGAACAAATTGATGAAGAAGTTGATTTCATTGGGGCTTCATTATTCGGGGGATCAACTTCGGTATTTGCCTCTGGTTTATCCAAGTATCAGGAAAAGATCCTTGAACTAATGACTGATGTGGTTTTTAATCCTACTTTCTCGGAAGAAGAATTGGAGAAAATCCGAACAGAAACATTGTCTGGTCTTGCAGCTAACAAAGAAGATCCAAACTCCATCTCAAGAAATCTGAATCAGATAATTGTGTACGGTGCAGATCACCCATATGGGGAAAATCAAACAGAAGAAACCACAAGTACTGTTAGTGCTGACGACTTGAGAGCCTATCATGACGCTTATTTCAGACCCAATATCGCTTATCTCGCAATTGTGGGTGATGTGGATGTGAAAAAGACCAAAAAATTGATTAAGACCTATTTCAGCAATTGGGAAGCAAAGGAAATAATTAAGTCAACATATGATATGCCTGCATCTCCTGAAAAGAATCAAGTGAATATTGTGAATAAATCGAGTTCGGTGCAATCGGTGATTAGCGTGACCTATCCAGCCAAGCTAGATATTGGAACTCCAGATGTTCTCAAAGTACGAGTGATGAATCAAATCTTGGGGGGCTCGTTTAATAGTAAATTGAATTTGAATTTGAGGGAGGATAAAGGATATACCTATGGTGTTGGGTCATCTATATCTTCAGATGAATTGGTGTCTCGTTTTAACGCAGGTACTAGTGTGAGGAATGAAGTAACAGATAGCTCCATTGTTCAAATTATTTATGAAATGACCCAGATGCTAGAAGGTAAATTCAATGAGGAAGATTTAAATCTTGCTAAGAATTCTATAGCAGGAAGTTTTTCTCGTTCGTTGGAGTCTCCCCAAACAGTTGCTCGTTTTGCTTTGAACTCTGCCATTTACAATTTACCCGAAGATTATTATTCTGGATATATCCAGCGACTTCAAGCCATAACGCTTGAAGATGTTCAGGCGATGGCGACAAAATATATCAAGCCAGAGAATGCCTACATCAATATAGTTGGGAAAGCAGGAGACATAGCAGATAAGCTGGCTCAATTTGGTGAGGTCAAATATTACGATACCTACGGAAATGAAGTTGACCCTTCTTTGGCCAAGTTGCCTGATGGACTTACTGCTGACGCAGTATTCGAAAAACACATAGCTGCTATCGGAGGAAAGGATAAAGTGGCGGCAATTGAGAATGTGTCTATGAAAATGGATGCGTCCGTGATGGGTCAGACAATGGAAATTGATGTGGTTCGCGCATTACCCAATAAATCATTTATGGAAATGAAAATGGGGGGGAATGTAATGCAGACAGTGAAATTCAATGGACAAACAGGATTTATGAAAGGAATGGGAGGCGAGAAGATCATCGAAGGAGATGATGCTGCAGAAATGGCATTAGAGTCTGTTCTATTCTTTGAAATTTCGTACGCTTCCATTGGAGTGGAAACAAAAGTGATAGCTGTAGAAAGCATTGATGGCAATGAGGCCTATGGCATTGAGGTAAAATCCCCTTCTGGAAAAATCTCAACCCGCTACTATGACGCTGAAAGTGGTCTATTGGTGCGTGTTTCAAATACTACGGAGACTCCACAAGGAACAATGATACTATCAAATGACTATGGCGACTACAAAGAATTTGGAGGTGTTTTATTCCCCACTTCGCAGAAGCGACCCATGAATGCACAAATGAAGATGGACATAGCGGTGAATGAAGTAATTGTGAACAGCGAAGTGTCAGAGGATTTATTCAAACAATAGTTGGAATTGAGCAATTGAAAAAGGTATCTTTGCCCTCCGTTTTAGAAAAATGCCAAAAAGATGAAAAGAACATTTCAACCTTCAGTGAGAAAAAAGGTAAACAAGCACGGTTTCAGATCACGTATGGAGTCAACTAATGGCCAAAACGTAATTGCAAAAAGACGAGCTAAGGGCAGAAAGAGACTGACTATTTCTGACGAATTACACAAAAAATAAACCCATGGCCTATGAGCGAAAGCAGGCCTAAAAGCTTCAAATTTCCTAAAGTTGAAAAGCTGACAGGGAAAAAGAAAATTGAGGAACTGTTTCAAAACGGTTCCTCAATTTTTTTACATCCTTTTTTACTGAAGTTCATCGCAGTAGACGAGACGGTGCACAGGGTGCTAATTGCTGTTCCCAAGAAAAAAATCAAGCGGGCGGTTGATCGTAACCTCATCAAGAGGCGAATCCGTGAGTCCTATCGCCTAAATAAACACATCGCCTATGACCAACCTGAGACATTCTATCACGTTGGGTTTATCTATCAAGACACAAAAGCGCTTTCGTATACCGAGATAGAGAAGAAACTCGTTATTTTGCTGAAGCGATTGCAAGACGAAAAATCAAAATGAAGAACCTAAAATATTTCATCGTCATAGCTGCTATTTTCATCACAGCGGTGGCTGCCCATCCTAACAAGGACAAGTATTTCGAGATTGTTAAGAATCTGGACATTTTCGCTACGCTCTATAAGGAAGTAAATGCCTATTATGTGGATGAGGTAAACCCATCAACGGTCATGCGTACTGGCATTGAAGCCATGTTGGCCTCTCTGGATCCTTACACTAATTATATCCCTGAGGATGACATTGAAAACTATCGAACAGCTGCAACAGGTGAGTACGCGGGAATCGGAGCTATCGTCGATGTTAAGGATGGCGTGAGCACAATCATTCTCCCCTATGAAGGATTTGCTGCCGATCGGGCGGGATTAAAAATTGGAGATCAGATCATAAGACTCAATGGAATACACCTTAAGGATAAGTCAACTGCTGAAACCCGACAATTGCTGAATGGGCAGGCACGATCAGAAATCACTTTGAAAATTCGACGCTATGGTGTTGAGAAGCTATTTGATGTCAAACTCAAGCGTGAAAAAATAATTATAAAGAATGTCCCATTTCATGGAATGGTAAATGAAAGTATTGGCTACATGCGATTGACTGACTTCACAACCAAGGCAGGAAATGAGGTTAGAGGGGCACTGCTAGATCTTAAAGAATTAGGAGCTGAAAAGATAATTTTGGATCTACGAGGCAATCCTGGAGGACTCCTAAATGAAGCAGTCAATATTTGCAATGTGTTCATTCCCCAAAATATGGAGGTAGTGACTACTCGAGGGAAAATGGAAGAATGGACGCAACTTTACAACACGTTGAACTTATCGACCGATACAGAAATACCTCTGGCCGTTTTGATTAGCAACGGATCAGCTTCTGCTTCAGAAATCGTCTCCGGGGTAATGCAAGATTACGACCGTGGTGTGTTGATTGGAAGGAAATCCTATGGCAAAGGATTGGTACAACAGACACGTCCTTTGGCATACAATTCTCAACTAAAGGTTACAACGGCAAAATATTATATCCCAAGTGGGAGATGTATTCAGGCCCTGGATTACAGCAATAGAAATCCAGATGGAAGTGTAGGCAAGGTGCCGGATTCTCTCAAGAGTGAGTTTGCCACAGCTAATGGACGACTCGTGTTTGATGGTGGTGGAGTGGATCCTGATATATTAGTTGAGCGACATGACTATGCCCCTGTCACCTTGAGTTTGCTACAGAATAATTTGATCTTCCATTACGCCACTGAGTATCACTTTGAACATGACTCAATAGCCAATCCCAAAATTTTCCGGCTTTCTGAGAAAGACTATGCAAGTTTTGTAACATGGGTAGAATCAAAGAATTTCTCCTATCAAACCGAGCTGGAATACCAGCTAAATCTGCTTGGGAATATAGCACAGGGCGATGTAAACTATGAAGAAATAAAGCCAGCCATTTCTGCTTTGGAAAATAGTATATCCGATACTAAGCAAAAGGATTTGCAAACGTACAATTATGAAATACAGACCCTTCTGGAACAAGAAATAACTTCACGCTACTACTTAGAGCGAGGCATGATCGAATCCACTTTCGAGAAAGATCGGGATATCCTGAAAGCCGTAGAAGTACTTTCTGATTTGGATCAATACAACAAATTTTTACAGAAATAGTGGCCACTATCGTAAGTCTGGAAACAGCAACCAAGGTGTGCTCCGTTGCTCTGCATCAGGAAGGTAAGCTGGTGGCCGCTCAGACCTATCATTTGGAGAAATCACATTCTTCTTTGCTTCCTTTGATCATTAAGCAAATGCTGGAGAATTGTGAATTAACCCTTGAATCAGTGGATGCGTTTGCTGTTTCATCGGGTCCCGGCTCCTACACGGGTCTAAGGATTGGAGCTACAACGACCAAGGGTCTGGCGTTCACTTTGAATAAGCCGCTTATAAGCGTGAATACCCTGGAGGCCATGCTTCAAGGGATGAAGTCCACTATTGATGCACCTGCCTATTTCTGCCCCATGATTGATGCGCGACGAATGGAGGCATACTGTATCCTCGCAGATGCTAATAGAACGTATTGGGAAACCAATCCTTTAATCGTGGAGCCTGATTCATTTACGAAATTTACTGATAAACCCATCTATCTTTTTGGAGATGGGGCTGCTAAAACTAGGGAAGTCCTGACTCAGAAAAATATCAAATGGATTGCTGATGTCTATCCGTCGGCAGAGCATGTAGGAATTTTAGCGGAAGAGAAATTCCAGAATTCAGAATTCGAAGATGTGGCGTATTTCGAACCTTTCTATTTGAAGGAATTTCAAGCTAAACCAGCGAAGACGCTGGTCTAGCAAATTTGCATAATCAAATTTCCAGCAAAGGGTACTTTTAAAGCTATTCAAGAACAAATGGCGAACAAATAATTCTAAATTCTTCAGTTCCTTGTCCATTCGAATGCACGTAATTTTTTTTAAGATATTTCTGTCTGGAATATGTAATCTGGGAAAATTTAATTACCTACTTGAATGCAGGAAGGATATAAACTAAGTGATAGAGAAGTCGAAATAGTCAAATGCTTTCAGAAGGAAAAACAAGCCTGGAAATGGTCGAAAAACTTTTTATATCGGAGCATACTGTGAAAACGCACAGAAAGAACATTCTGAAAAAACTAGATATCCACAGCACCCCAGAGTTGGTACAATATGCAATTAACAATGGAGTTATTTGAATGGACAACTAGCCCTCACTTGTCAATCCAAAAAATCTACAATCGATGCAATCGATTGAATTCAAATTAATCTATATTTGCACTCCTTTTTCAGAATCACTCAATAAAGAGTAGTAGAGATGAATGCAGATATAATGAATATAGTTCGCGAGGAGTACAAAGAAACTCGTGACAAGCATCCCGAATTTAGTCCTGGTGATACAGTGAATGTACACTACAAAATTAAAGAGGGTAGCAAAGAAAGAATCCAGCAGTTTCAGGGTTTAGTAATGCAGACTAAAAACTCAGGTACAAATGGAGAGACCTTTACGGTACGGAAAGTATCAAATGGAATCGCTGTGGAGAGAATTTTCCCGTTCCTTACTCCCAACATCGACAAAATTGAAGTCGTGAGAAAAGGGAAAGTGAGAAGAGCTAAGCTTTATTACTTAAGAGGAAGAAAAGGAAAATCTGCAAGAATCAAAGAGAAATTGTAATTTAGACATACCCTAAATTGAAAACCATTCTGATCATTCAGGATGGTTTTTTTATTTTAGTGAGATATAATTTCCAAATCCAATGCAATTGCACTTTTCTAAATATCACGGTACTGGAAATGACTTCATTCTCATCGACAATCGAGCAGATGACTTTCCTAAATCAATGTCGCTCATTCAGCACTTCTGTGACCGAAATTTTGGAGTTGGTTCAGACGGATTAGTATTAATAGAAAACCACCCAACCCTGGATTATCGGATGGTATTCTTTAACCCAGACGGATCTGAGAGTCTTTGTGGAAATGGATCAAGGTGCGGATTTGTCTTTGCACAAAGTTTAGGAATGGTGAATAAAAAGGCCTCTTTTGAAACCACGGATGGCATACATAAAGCAGAGCAATACGATTCAAATGTCCGCATTAGCTTATTCGATGTTGAAAATATTAAGCAGGCAGGCGAAGCATTTTTTCTCAATACAGGATCGCCACATTATGTGAGAATTGTCTCAGATCTAACAGAGACCATCGTGATTGAAGTGGGTCGCGAAATTAGATACTCAGAAGCCTATTCCAGCCAAAATGGAACAAACGTGAACTTTGCACAACTTTTGCAAGACCGGGTACTCGTTCGGACATACGAACGAGGAGTAGAAGATGAAACGCTTTCATGTGGCACAGGGGTTACAGCTGTGGCCTTAGTGGCTGGTCAACTCGGGTATGATTCCCCTGTTGAGATTGAAACTCTTGGTGGAAATTTGCGCGTTGAATTTACACGGACCGTCACAGGATTTCAAGATATATGGCTAACTGGACCAGTGAAATTCGTTTTTGAAGGGACAATTGATATTTGATTTTTCAGCCCCCTTCAATCTTCCAAACTTACCTTACCATTTTTGACAACTAAAATTTCATCTGCAATTTTTTTCATCGCCTCCTGATGCGTGATGAGAATAATGGTTTTTCCAAGAGCTTTCAAATCTAGAATTAGTGTCTTCACCTGACCAACATTTATGCCATCCATTGATGAAGTGGCTTCATCCAAAATATAAACTTCTGGATTTCTGTATAGTGCGCGAGCCATAGCTAATCTTTGTCTTTGACCACCTGAAAGGCTCATTCCATTTTCACCAATATACGTTTGGTATTGATTGGGCATTGCCTCAATAAATTCATGTAAATCTATTTTTTTGCAAGCTTCAACTACTTGTTTGATATCAGGCGTGTACTGACCAACGGCTATATTTTCAATAACACTGCCTGCGAACAACTCGATATGCTGCGGTACAATAGTTATCAAAGACTTTGTGGCAATTGTATTAATGTTGTAACCTCCTATTGATATGCTGCCTGACTGTGGTCGATACAATTTTTGAACAAGGCTGGCAATGGTAGATTTACCCGAACCACTTTCTCCTACGATGGCCGTGATTTTACCTTTTGATAGGATGAAGTTAGCTTCTTCAAAGACTGTTTGCCTCGACCCATATCTAAAACCTACATCTTCGAAGCAAATATCCCCCAGCTCATCAGCGGATATTTCACTTTCATTTTGCTCCTCCTTTTCCTGCTCCAGTATTTCGAATAATCTGTCTGCAGCTATCTTAGCGTTTTGATACGTTTTGTTCATACCAATGATACCTGTTACCGGGCTGGTGAAGTAACCAATCAACGCATAAAAAGACATCAACTCTCCAGGTGTGATAATTTGCTGGAGTACATAGCCGGCTCCTACCCAAAAAAGAACAATCACCAGAAATTTGGATATTACTTCTCCAGAGGCTGTAGAAAATAAGTGGTTATTCGCAGAGAGATTTAGCGTACGCAGTAGACTCACGAATCTGAATTCTGTTTTCACTCCTGAAAATTCCTCCAACTCATAATTTTTGATCGTCTTGATGTTATTAAGGGATTCCACCAAATGGCTTTCCAACTCAGCAGCGCCTTCCATTACTTTGCGTTCTACTTTCTTGTTTAGCTTATTGGTGATGAGATAGATGATGAAATATCCCGGAATAACTGCCAGCAGGACCAGCCCAAGTTTCCAATAGTAGGTAAACATCAAAGCAAATGAAGCTATCAAAATAAAAATATTCACCAAAAAATTAAGTGATACATCTATCACGAAATTTCGGATTTTCAGTGCATCATTAATTCTAGAGATAATTTCTCCATTGCGCATGCTATCGAAGAAAAACTGAGGCATACCCATCAAATGCTTGAAGAAACCGATGACCAAACGGGCATCCACTTGTTGTCCTACTGAGATGACCAGTTTTGTTCGTATGACATTTATCAGCAATTGAAAAACCAACAACACGATCATGCCAATACTCAAAAGATTGAGTAGGTTCAGATTGCCCGAAGGCAGTACATGATCTACAATTTTTTGTACGTAAATGGACGTAGACAATCCAATGATCGTGTATACCACCGCACCGAAAAGTGCCTGAAGCATGATGCCAGTGTGGGGCTTGAGTAAACGCCAAAATTTTGTAACCAATGATGTCTGTTCATTGGCTTGCTGAAAAGTGTCATCAGGAAGCAACAGAAGTAGATTGGTTGTCCATATTTTTTCAAAATCGGCCAGAGTCACTTTGTGCATTTGTCCGTCTCCCGGATCCATGTAATTGACCTGCTTATCAGTTACTTCGTAGATGACTACATAGTGCTGCAATGCTTCCTTTACGATAATATGAGCTACAGCCGGCAGGGGGATTTTTGGCAAGCTGTCCATTTTCCCTTTCACACCTTTGGCTTCAAACCCAAGTTTTTGAGCACCTTCCACCATGCCGAGCAGGTTAGTCCCTTTCTTATCGGTGGAGGCGTGCTGTCGGATTTTGGTCACTGATGTGAATAGCCCGTAGTGCGCACAGATGGATGACAAACATGCCGCGCCACAATCAGTGATGTCCCTTTGTTTTACTTTTACGTTTGACATATTGATATTAGAATTCAGACTTTTGATAGGGATTTAGCCAGTCATCCACTTTGTCGAAGAGTAAGTGATATACGCTTCGTTCGGTCACGAGAAACCTGCCTTGCAATGTCATGCCTTTTTTGAGGTGGCCTTTATATCCATTTTTCAATGATAAGTAATCTTGAGAGATGCTACATCGCACCTTAAACATGGGCTGATTTTCTCCTACCAATGCTACATCATGGCTGATATCGATCACTTCCCCTTCCAGGAAACCCCATTCGTTGTAATTGAAAGCGGATACCTGAAAACGAACCGTTTGCCCTTCTTTTATCAAGCCAATATCTGCGGGACTTACGTAGCAATCAGCCAGAAGCAACGTATCGGGTGAAAGACGGGCAAGTAGCGAACCTGCCGTGACAAAAGCACCTTGAGTAATGCCGACGGGCACTTGCAACGAGCCACTGATAGGCGCCCTGATCGCCAGTTTGCTCATGTCGTCATCCAATTCAATTAATGAAGAGGTTATGTTTCGGATAGCGTCTGTTTTTCCCTCATACGCTGACTGCCATTCTAGCTTATAATTTTCCCTAATTTGGAGTAATTCATCTTCTGCTTTGTTTATGATTAGTCTTTCCTGCTCAAGTTCTTTGGCAGCAATGACTCCTGCTTTGTAGAGCGCCTCCTGTCTTTGGAATGCCGCCAATACAAGTTTGGTGTGAGCAGATTTTTCTGCAAACCGCCTATAGGCTTGTGTGTAGGCAAGCGTATAAGTTGCCGTATTTAATCTTAGTTTATTTGGAAGAACTGAAAGATCCTGCTGCAACAGCACATGCAAGTCTGACTGTTCAGTACTTGCTTTTTTCAGCTCTTCCTCAAGGATCGCTTTTCGTTTGACTAAAACCGTGTTTTCTATGTTAGCCAACAGCTCCCCTTTCTGAACTACCTGATTGTCTTGCATGTGAGCATAAGCCAGTTTTCCTGAGACAGGTGCAAAGAGTTCCTGATTACCGGCTACCGATGACAGGACTCCCCCTGCCGAGACATCTACGGACAGGTACACAAAAGGCAAGGCAGCAAAAAATGCCAGTAGAAATAGCAGTGTCAGCCAATAGGCTGCCAATGTTCTCGGTCTGACCCGATGAATAAACGCCTCGTAGGTATGTGGGAGGGCTTCCGCCGGAATTGTATTAGAATTGTTATTTTTGTCTGGCATTGCACAAAAGTGTATCAGGAAGAGTAAGGGATTTTGGTTTAGCTTGCTATAATTAATCCGAATAACGGATACACTAACCAACTGAAAAGTAAATCACTTCCTATATGGATAATATGTTGAAAAATCAAAAAATAGGCACCAAAATAAGGCGATTCAGAGAAAGCAAAGAATACACCCAGGAGTACATGGCGAGTCTGCTTAATATCTCCCAAAACAGCTACAGTCGTCTGGAGAAAGACCCAAAAAACATGCCGCTTACGCGTCTGGAAGAAATCTGCCAGATACTCGAAATCAACCTGAAAGACCTGATAGATGGCAAAGAGTCAAGTGTTTACTTCAATAACAATGAGGCAGAATATCAGAATTCGTATGGTAATATTGTCATTCACAACTACCCCAAAGAACTTATGGATAGTGTAATGATCAGGCTGGAAAGAATCGAAGAGAATTTGAAAAAAAGTAAGTAGGATAAATTATCTGCCTCGTAGATAATTTAGAGACGATTAATCGTCATCAAGTGTTGTGTATGTTCCAATATTACTTCGTCAAACATAGGTTGACCCATCATATCAAATTCCGGATCATGATGGATAGGTTGATTTTCTATTCGTTGATGCGCAATGCCCAAAGCGGACAATTTGGACTAAATATAAATTTTAATATTATGAAAAATTTAAATGAATTTGGAGTGGTTGAGTTAAAACAGGAGGAGCTGATGAAGGTTGAGGGGGGAACTATAAGGTGGATTTTTGGTGCTGTAGGGACGATATGGGAGGGTATGCAATTTGGTTTTGATATTGATGATATTGATGCGCGCGCTTAATCCCAATTAAATAGAATTTTAACAAAGATGACTAAGTCATCTTTGTTAAAATTTAAGATGCATGATTAATGAAAGAGTCGCTTTTTAACAAGGAGATAAAAAATGCAGAAGAAAAAAGAAAAAGGTTAGACGTTAAAATTAGTCAATATGGAAAGGTCAGGCTTCTACTAGCTATTGTTTCTTTTTTAACATTTTATTGGCTATACAAATTTGATTTTTTCAGCTTATTTGGTTGGTCTGTAGCATTCTTCGGTATCAGTTTTTACCTTGTAGTCCTTTTTCAGAAAAGAACAAAAT
>JAAEPI010001308.1 GCA_024232835.1 Cytophagales bacterium | reverse complement strand
ATAAAAATGTTTTAATGGCCTTCATATCAATATTTATTTCAATGGTGAAAAAGCATTCGCAAGACATCCATATATGATCACCCTTTTTTGCGACTGTCTAATATGAATACAGTACTCCAGGCTACTTCCCTCATATGAAATGCTGAAATTTTCAAAATATTTATGAAGGGTTCTGCCGAAGCATCATTTGTTTTCTCGCCCTAAAAATTTCGCTATTTCTTCATAAACTCTAATTAAATCATTCTGAGAAATAACATAAGGTGGTAATATGTAAAGTACATTCCCAAGGGGTCTAAGTAGAATATTTCTATCGAGAAAATAGTCATACATCCTGTCCCGAATGGAGCTGGTGTATCCTGAATCCTCAGTCTTGAGAGACATGGACAAAATCGTTCCAATGGAGTTGATTTGATTGAGCTGGTCGTTACTGTTCATCCTCTCAACAAAATCAACATGAGCGTCTGAGATCATTTTTATTTGAGATTGACATGCCTTAGAAGTCAGAATTTCGAAACTGGCATTTGCTGCCGCACAAGCCAGTGGATTGGCGGTGTAGGAGTGCCCATGCCAGAAAGTTTTGTTAAGCTCGTTGTTATCAAATTCTCTAACCAACCGTTCACTTGCCGAAGTAATCCCCATAGGTAAGAAACCACCGGTGAGTCCTTTTGACATACTAACCAACTCAGGTTGATAATCGAGATAATCAGTAGCGAAAAATTTACCGGTCCTGTAAAATCCTGTCATCACCTCATCCACGATCGTCACCACTTTGTAATCATCGGCAATTTTCAATAGTTGATTCAAAATCGATTTGTTATAAATACGCATACCCGCAGCGCCCTGGACAAGAGGTTCGAAGATGAATGCGGCAGTGTTCTCATCGCACAGCTTTTCGAATTCTTCAATTGTATTCGCTCCATCTCCTTCCGGAAAAGGGATAAAATGCACCTCAAACAACCGTGAATCAAAGGGTTCTGAAAATAGATTTCTATCAGCCACAGACATTGCACCAAAGGTATCTCCATGGTAGGCCCCTTCAATTGCAATTATTTTTGATCGTTCTTCTCCTCTATTGTGCCAGTACTGAATGGCCAACTTAAGAGCGACCTCTACGGACGTGCTCCCATCATCCGAAAAGAAGAGTTTCGACTGATTTGATGGAAGCACAGAAAGTAGATTCTCTGATAGATGAATAGCTGGTTTATGCGTGAATCCGGCAAAAATCACTTGCTCCAGCTTCTGTGCTTGATCAGCAATGGCCTTTGCAATAATTGGATTTGCATGACCGTGCAGATTCACCCACCAGGAAGAAACTCCATCAAGAATTTCACGCCCATCAGGTGTAATGAGGTAGGCACCTTCACCTCGTTCAATGATTAAAGGTTCCCGCCCCTGTATGGGTCCAAATGGGTGCCAAATATTTTGATTGTCAGTCTCTTGCCAGATCATTCCCAATTTCTTCTCAATTCGTTTGCAAATTTTATAACCGAAGGACTATCCACCACTTCAAGTTTTGGGAGTCTCATCAAACAACGATACCCTGATTTTTGCAAAATGATTTTCTCGGAAGCCACATTAGAATCACCATTAAACATGATTCCCTTGACTGCCAGTTTACGCCGTTTTAGCTCTTCCACTGTCAGAAGTGTGTGATTGATACTACCCAAATAAAGATCAGAAACTAGAATTACTTCGGCATTGAAACCTCGAATCAAATCAGCAATTACCTCTTTGCTATTAATAGGTACCAGAAGGCCCCCGGCTCCTTCAATGATCAATTGGTCAGCAGAAGGCAATTCAAACTTATCGGCTGACAATTCGATCCCATCCATTTCAGCTGAATAGTGTGGAGAAGCGGGCGTTTTGAGAAGAAATTTTTCTGAAATAAAATGACACTCCGAATTCGTAACCAAGGATTTAACCGTATCAGTATCTCTTGGTTCCCCTGCTTGAATCGGCTTCCAATACCCACATCCAAGCATCTCGGTGAGTATTGCACTCACTAGGGTCTTTCCACTATCTGTGCCTATAGCTGTGACAAAGTAATTCAATTGTTTTCGTGATTCAGGTTAGTAGCTAATGAGGAAATCTCGTCTTCAGTATTAAACGAATGCAAACAAAGCCGCAATCGCTCAGTCCCTTCTTTCACTGTAGGAGCCACTATTGGTAGAACATTAAGTCCTTTTTTACGAAGATCATCGGCAACTTTTATTACCTCAGGATTACCTGATATGAATATGGGTTGTATAGAGGTAGAAGAAGGCGAATCCACTCGTGACTTAAAATAATCAATATTTGATTTTAGTTGCGCTTGAAGTTCTACATGATCGGCTAAATATCCAAACGACTCTTCAATTGAAATAACTGAATAAGGTGGTAAGGAAGTGCTATAAATAAATGCTCTCCCGAAATTAACCAAATAGCTGATCAGTGATTTAGAACCTGCTATGCAAGCGCCATGCACTCCCATCCCTTTCCCAAAGGTGTATACTCTGGCAAAGACATCCTGCTCTAAACCCTTTTCACACAATAGGCCGGAACCAGCTTCACCAAAAGTTCCTGTGCTGTGAGCCTCATCAACAATCAAGTTTGCTTCATATTTCTTACATAGCCTAATGATTTCTGCTAATGGCGCCTTATCTCCATCCATTGAATACACGGATTGTGTGATAACAAAAATTCGACCTGTAGCTCTTGAAGTTTTTACCTCCAAATCTTGAAGATTATTGTGTTTAAAACTGAAACTCTCGGCCTTGCTCAACCATGCCCCCTCTTTCAAACATACGTGGGAAAGCTCATCATACAATATCGTATCTCCTCTTCCAGCCACAGCAGATACCAATCCTTGATTGGCCACATAACCTGAATTAAATACAAGTGTCGATTCGGATCGAAACAATTTAGCTAAACTATCCTCGAGCTTTCTATAGGCAGCATAATTCCCAGACAACAAGCGACTTCCGGTTCCCCCATTTCCAACAAATCCCTCCCTCCTGACCCTAGAATTGATTCGATCAAAGATCTCTTCATTTCTTGCTAGACCCAAATAGTCATTGGACAAGAAATCCACCAAATCCTCTTGATCTCTGAGTACCCGTAAAAGCCCCTTCTCCTTCCTTTCCTGAAGTTTTTCTTTTAAAAATCCTTCCATTGTTCTTTCTTGCCGCCGAATTTGAAGCAAGTATAATGCGCCTGATTTTTTTACCACTCATTTTTCTTATCGCTATTCCCTTAAAATCGCAAGATGGTCGCTATCTGGATCGGGAATTCCAGTTGGAATTGGACAATGACGCCTATACCCTCGATCTTGTTCTGGATCAATATTATTCACAAGGGATCTATGCACGCTATAGAGTCGTAGATACTACCAAGTCGATTAAAAAGATCAGGAGTATTTCGCTAAATCATCGGATTTTCACTCCTAGCAATATTGGCTATACTGACGTTGCGATGTTTGATCGACCCTACGCTGGGAATTTTTCTGTAACTGGAACGATTACCGAATTCACTAGTAAAAATGTACTTGAGTATTCGTTAGAGCTTGGAGCAATGGGTGGCCCTTCCTTGGCGGGCCCAATTCAAACTGAATGGCACAGTTGGTTTGGGTTTGGTGAGCCAATGGGGTGGGATTATCAGATTAATGATGCTCCGATTATTAACGGGTATTTCAAATATGCTAATATGTTGTTGCAAGCAGGCAATCTCCAAATCTTATCAGAATCAAATGTAGCAGCAGGCACTACTTTTTCGTACGCCAGACAAGAAGTGATGATTCGTCTTGGTAAATTCAAGGCATTGGATGAATCCATATCCTATGGAGCCAATCTTGGTGGAAAGAAGAAAAAGTCGGATATAACCCAAGAGACAATTGTCTTCATTGCATTTGGACCCGAGTACGTAGCTCATAACAGCACAATCGAAGGGAATTTTATCGGTAAATCATCCGTCCATACAGAAGAAAGAATCCCATGGGTTTCACAAATGCGAATCGGAGCTTTGTTTGCCTGGTCATCTTTCGATTTATCCATTCAATATTATCGAAGATCAGCTGAAAACGAGGGGGCGACATTTCATGAATGGGTTGGAGTGAAACTGAGTCAACGATTTTGAAATTCTCTATTTATCCGATCCCACGGTAGCTGAAAATGATGATAATCCAGAGGTGATTCCCAATTACCACCCCAATCTGTGAAACCATGTTTTGCAAAAATCGAAACGATGGATTCCACCATTCCATTTTCTTTCAAATTACGATCTAGAAATCCAGCTCCTGATTCGGGATATATTTTCACTGAATCATCTTCATCATTTT
>JAAEPI010001307.1 GCA_024232835.1 Cytophagales bacterium | reverse complement strand
TTTCTCAATGTGCTCACCATTCATTTTTTATTTTAAAGGTTTAAAATACACACCCCCTGTCGATGTAGAACATCTTGCTGGAGTAGTCTTCAATGGTGATTGGGCGTGGCATAGTGAATCATTGGTGCCGGCCACGTTTGTCAATGGTGCTTCTTTGGCAGGTGCCGATTTCATTTGTGGTTGACGTTATCATTGTTAGCATCAGCACATGTTTCAGGTCTTTCCAGTTGATGCAGATGAAGTGCCCATTCATTGTGTAGATGATGATGACGTCTCCCCAGTTGAAAATAGCACCACAATACTGTGATTTCATATAAGTTTTTTCTACTAGATTATGTGCCTTTGTATCCATCTGACTGTCTAAGGTGTATTGTTTGTTCTGTTTGCTTATAGTTTGCTGCATTCATTGCTTATTTGCTGCAATGGTTTTGTTCTCTTCAAGAAAGCATCATGTTTTGGAGCAACAATTTTGTCCTCTTTGAAAAACACCCTGCTTTGCAGCAACAATCATGGTGGGCACGATAGCGCCCAACCATAATATGTTTGAAAATCTTCAATGCGCGTTTTTGAAAATTCGAATTGTTCTAGCATTGGCTAGGATGAATTTACTCGCAGATACAGACTCACAGTTCGGTGGAGCGTCAGTATTCCAGAGAACGAGGTTTAGGAGCTTCGAAAGATGGGAAGCAGGTTTCACAG
>JAAEPI010001306.1 GCA_024232835.1 Cytophagales bacterium | reverse complement strand
CTTTATATTGTTGCGGCAATCTCGTACTCTTCACATCGATATTAGCGAAATATCCTCATTCACGAAATCCGCCCCAAATGGCAAAGAAGAATCGCGCACACCACAACATCAGAACGTCGCCATGCTATGAAATGCAATGGCACGCCATGAAATGCATGAAATTCTATGTTCAAAGAAAGTCTAGAAGTTCATAAAAAAGAACGGTCATAAAATCTAAAACCAGCTGGAAATGAACAATGTGTACAGGGAGACGCAGGACTACCAATAAAAGAAGCACAAGAATTGTTTTAGGTAGCCAGTCCTTCAGCCGATTATTCCGATTTTGGTCTCACATTCGACACTGCAAGGCTCAATCAATTGACCAAATTAGCTAGTGCTAAAGCGAAATTTGATCGAACTGGCCGAGTCTTTCAATCCGAATATAATCTTTCACGTAATATTCCTGTAAAAGCTGCAGTGGTTAGTTTCTAGTCACCTGTGCTAAGTACCATAATATTTGAATAGTCTAAGCCTAAGTACCATGATAGTTGAAATAGTCGAAGCCTAAGCCCCACGCTTTTGTCCTAATCAAGTTAGGCGTACCGTAATATTCTGAATAATTGAAGCCTAAGCTCAAAGCGAAAGACGACAAAAATATCTG
>JAAEPI010001305.1 GCA_024232835.1 Cytophagales bacterium | reverse complement strand
CGTTGCTTTTTGATCCTTCGATGTCGGCTCTTCCTATCATGAAGTTGTAGAAGGCTTCAAGTGTTAGATTGTTCACCTATAAAAAGGGATCGTGAGCTGGGTTCAGACCGTCGTGAGACAGGTTAGTTTTATCCGTCTGTTCTTTGATTAAAGTTAGTAGTGTGGCCTAGTACGAGAGGAACTGTTACACTTATCCTATGCATGAGAGGTTGTATGATATGACATGCCTCATAAGTACGATATCCAATTTTATGCTGATTGCCTCTAAGCATAAAATTGATCTAACTTGCAATTTGATAGCGCGTATTTCATATAAATTATTGTTTGATTGTTAATCAGCGTGTTTTGAGATCTATAGAAGACGACTATAATAGAAACAGTTAGTGTAAGCTGTGAAGTAGTTTTTATACTGCGACCGGCTGAGCTTAACTTGTTTTATGGGCCGATCGTACCCCTGAACAACGTTTCAGGGACTTGGTGTATATTTCAACATGGTCGTGTGAAATTCATGTGTGAATCAATCTTACCCCTGGACAACGTTTCAGCGACATGGTGTATATTTACACATGTGTGAACCGTGGGGGAACATTGTTCACACAGTGTAGCATTGTACAGTAGCGATCTCTATATATGTAGAGTAGTGGCATTTCTGATGTCACCACTACATGTAACAAATTGTGATGTGAAATTTAAAAATTTGCTGAGGCAAATGTTAAGTATGAATAGATAGATGGTTGTTGGATGGATACTTAGTGGATACTATACGAGAGTGGGCCTATAAAGGCATGAGAATTTCAGATGTAGATTGGATTTTAGAATTGGTAAAGAAGTTTACTATATTCAGAATCTCATCCGGTTGATCCTGCCGGTATTGCATTTCTAAGTTAAAAGATTAATCCATGCATGTGTTTGGCATTTTTAAAATGCCTGCGGATGGCTCATTAAAACAGAGATAATCTAATCTCAAAAGCAGACGGATAACTTTGCTAATTGTGAGGCTAATATGTGAGATAAAGCATCGCCTTGCCCCAAATATTCCAAAGCATTCAATGTGAACATTATTTGGGTGATTAGACAAATTGTCAATTGAGAATGAGTCTCTGATCTATCAGCTTGAGACGGTTGTGTATTGGACAACCGTGGCATTGACGGATAACGGGGAATTAGGGTTCGGTTCCGGAGAGAACGCATGAGAAACGGCGTTCACGGCTAAGGTCGGCAGCAGGAGCGAAAACTTTTCTAATAGGCAATGCCTGAAAAGGTGACTACCTGTATCGGTGGCTGTTAACAAATAGTTCATCGGAATGAAAAACTAATAGATATTGTATTGATTACCAAGTTCAGGGCAAGTCTGGTGCCAGCAGCCGCGGTAATACCAGCTGAGCTAGAAATGGATAACGTTGTTGCAGTAAAAACGTACGTAGTCACTGTTGTTTTGGTACTGATAGCTTCTGCTATACAGTAAGAAAACTGATTGCCATACT
>JAAEPI010001304.1 GCA_024232835.1 Cytophagales bacterium | reverse complement strand
TATTATTGAAAAACTCGGAATTTACCTGAATGTAGAAAAACGCCCCCCCTCCCAACCTTATCCAGATTTAATGCTCAAAGCACTGAGATTCATGCGCGTTAAAGATTGATAGCTGCACGAGTATTAGGCATCAAAGCCAGAATAATTACAATTGAGAAAGAAATCAAGTACCTCGGAGCAAGCCTGCCTGCCCGACAAAGGCACGCTCACGAGGTATGTATTTGGAAAATTATTTCTTCATTCGAAGCAAGCATCGAGAAATAAAACCCACTAGTGGGAGTAAATTGCGTCAAAATTCAAAATCATGAACAAAGCATCAATCATTCTTTCAGCCCTCACATTATTTGCATGCCAATCGAATCCAACTGAAAATGTTGAATACACTAACGCCAAAAGCCATGAGGAAATAAAGGAGTATTTGAGCCAATATGAACCTTACGAAATGACTTTTGACGCCCGTGGGTATGATTCGACAGACAAAGAGATTCTAAAAAAACTAGTGACTGCAGCCGAATATCTGGATACAGCATATTGGATGCAAACATCGAAAGCGGGATTGAGAATGAT
>JAAEPI010001303.1 GCA_024232835.1 Cytophagales bacterium | reverse complement strand
TTCAATGCGCGTTTGATTCAGGTTCACAAAAAAAAGTGTGTATTTGAAATAATCTCAGAAACTATCTCTGAGCCCAAACCCTTCTACATTCATCTGGCTATAGCACCAACTAAGAGTGTCGATCGAATAGAGTGGATGGTGGAGAAGCTCTGTGAGATTGGGGTTGACAAAATCACCTTTCTTCAAACGAATCATTCAGAACGCAAGAAGTTGCAAATCGGTCGATTGGAGAAAAAAACAATAAGTGCATTGAAACAATCAAAGAATCCATTCAAAACGCAAGTCAACGAATTGCAGTCTTTCAAGAATTTTATCTCAGAAATCAAAATTGAAAATCGCTTCATCGCTCATGTTGATTTTAGTCATCCCTACTTGGGAGCATTGGTAGTACCAAAATCTGATCTATTAATTCTCGTTGGTCCAGAAGGGGATTTCTCAAATGAGGAAATGGAAGCCGCAATCGAAAAGGGCTTCAAACCTGTTAGTTTGGGGCAAAGCACCCTACGAACAGAAACGGCCGGCTTTGCAGCCTGCCATTTGATTAATGCGGTGAACAAGTATTGAGCTAAATACTGATTATTGAATAATCAGTTTTCTTACTTCTTGAAAGTTGCCTTGCTTTATGGTAACAAAATAAACTCCAGATGACATCTTCTGCATCGTCCGAATCTTGTGATCATACTCCAATGAAGCTTCAAGATTTTCTGCAAAGAAACCCCGACCCGCTATATCAACTATCCTTATCGAAATTGGGGTATGGCTGTCGCCACTTAACATTTGTATATTTAGATTTTCGTTTGTTGTCGGGTTTGGATAAACTGTAACCTCCAGCCCTGCCCTGATAAAATTATTAGAGACCCTAATTGTGTTGCTGTACTCGAACTCACCGTCATAATCTACTTGCTTTAACCTGTAATAATTCACACCAAGAAAGGGTGTCGTGTCCTTCAAATTATAAATGCGAACTTCTTTTGTCGTGCCATTTCCATCTACAGTACCTATTCTTTCATAAATAATACCATCAGGTGATCGCTCCACATCAAAATAATCGTTGTTTAATTCCGTGGCAGTACTCCAATTTAGGGTTACTATTCCATTTTCTTCAGACCCAACAAATTCAATTACTTCCACTGGTAATGCACTACCCCCAATTCCTCCAAGGGAGAAAATTCTCGATGAGAAACTACCTGTAGTCTGAGAAGTTATGATTCCGTCCGATATAGTTCCCGTAGAGGATCCGCCTATGTTCACCCATTCAGTGGCGGTAGGATTATCATAAACAGCGACACGCGCATCTGCTAAATCCTGAACATCCATGTGCCCTTGAATACCCAAAACAACCGTTGCGGTATTGGCACCACTTGCCGTGATCGTCCAAGCTCCATTGGTAGAGATGGCACTCATCGTTCCATATGCCGGATTAGTGGTGATGTCAATCGCTTGTGAGCTATTTGCATTCGTGCCAAAAAATTCAGCTGTCCAATCTTGCCCACCGGTCCCTACATTTTCCACTCCGGCAAGGGCATATTCGATTGAACTCCCAACATGAAAAGTAAAGTCCTCGCCCACCCCTAAACTTGATCGTGTTAACGGACCGTTCACATAGCTACTTGCACTTCCTCCTGAAATATCTCCTGTGGACGTAATCGTCAAAGTATTCGCTGAATTGGTTGTAATAGCACCCGATGTTAATGTTAAAGTACCATCGATTTCCACATCATTATTTCCAACATCAACAACTGTAACACCACCGGCTGATTTATTGATGGTTAGATTCCTAAAAGCACTTGTTCCAGTAAAATCACCTGTGATCACCTGCACGGCTGTGCCGTCAAAGGTGATCGTGGTGGTAGTTCCATCAACTGAGAATGTGCCAGACGTTAAGGTAAGATCGTCTCCAATATTCAAGCTAGACGAATTTGCTCCATTTAATGTCCCACCATCAACGGTGAAATCGGTATCAACATCAAGTGTTCCATTCGTCCCTAAATTTATTGTGCCACCATCCAGACTCAAAGAGCCATTTACAGTGAGAGAATTGTTATCAATATTGAACGTTCCAGCTGTAACTGTACAATTTCCTTGGACGGTCATTGCTCCTCCACTACCCAAGCTCAATGTTCCATTCGTAATTATAAGATCTCCAAGAACTGTAATGCTCCTATTCTGTGGATTATTAAGAGTTGCTCCATCATCTAGAACCAAATCACCACATATCACCACGTCAACATTCGGAAAACTTTTCGTCCCTCCGTCTGAAATTTCCAGATTTCGAATGCTGGCAATTTCGTTGGGTAAAGTATAACTACTCGCTCCCCCAAAATCCACACTCCCTCCTGTAGAACAATTGAAAAAATCATCATATGTGCCAGCAGGCAATGATCCAGATTCAACGCGCATGGTTCCTGTACCTGAGACAGCACCAAGCCTGTGGTTGATCGTTGTTCCTACTAACAATTCGCCATTTATTTGTGTTCTATATACCAATTGAGCGTCGGTATCAAGAGTGATTAGGTCTCCTGCATCTATAATTACAATTGCTCCAGTTGGAACCGCCCCAGTATCCCAGGATCCGGTGGTCGTCCAGTCTCCTGATGGGCTTACTATTGAAGTGACTGTCTGTACCTGATCAGGTACTGCATCTTCAATTCCTGCAGTGTAGTCTCCGCCAATTTCATCATCCGTAGCAGCTGATGAAAGCGTGAAAGTGACCGTGTTTTCTCCGTCTACGGACTGGTATTTAAAGCCAGTGGATAACTTATTCCAATTGTCTGATGCATCCGGAAGTAAACGAGCCGTATGGTAGTCATCCAATGTAAAGGGTGAAGTAACATACGCATCGGTACCTTCATAAGTAAATTCAAGAGACCCAATGAAGTCAGTCATACCTGCGGAAGTAACTTCCCAGTAATACTGCAATACATTGTCTTGATCCACAAACTCAGGCACATCCACATCCTCCTGTACATTTGGATGTGGCTCATCTGCAGCTCTTACTGATATTGTCGCAGTGGTCTGACTATTTTGAGTCAGTGCTATAATTACGGGCGTGTATTTATCACCCGATCCAATTGGATAAGTAAAAGGAGATGCCGCTGTTCCATTGTATGTTTTCTTCACACCGGCATCTGTAAAACTCCTCCTGGTCTCAACCATATTGGTAGAAGAAAATCCACCTCCTGAGCCATCCACAAATATGGCGTCATCATCCATGGCCAGCGCATTGCCTTGAATATCCAATACTCCTCCGTTCAAAATGACTTGCTCTGTGATAGAAACGTCAGCTGACGTAGTGGCTCCAGAAGTATTATTTATTCGAATTCGGCTGAAAGTACCTCCCCCGGTTATATCCTGTTCATTACTTCCTGCCAAAATAATTCCATTGTTGGTGCTTGATGCGTTATTGTTTGTATGAATCGATGCATTATGCAAAATTCCACTTACACTAATGTCATTGTTATTATCATCCAATGTTCCTGATTCTATTCTAAAATCATTGGAAATTGTAATATCCGTACCTGCTGCTAGGTCTAGCGTATTAGCGGTGCTTTTTGTTAGATTGTAAAATGTAGTTCCGTTTCCAGTAATTGTTTGAGCAACTGACCCGTTGAATGTGGTTGTGTTGGAATTTGCCGTGAACCCCGAGGCTCCATCCGTATTGTCAAAATCTCTACCAATCGTTAATGCCAGGCCGCTCGCATCCAAATTTGTATTGGCTTCAATAATAAGATCATTTGTTACGGTCAATGGCACATTTAATTGGGTTAGAGTTGGGTAATTCCCTGCTCCAGCAGAGTTATCAACCGTCAGGTCAAACAAATCAACAGTACTCTGGATTGTCATAGCATTATTTCCTGATACTGTATTGGCACTACCAAATTGAATCATTGCTGGTGAGCTAATCACTGGTGTTCCATCAGGATCCAAATACAATGTAGGAACCCCGGAAGTAGAAACATCATTGGCAATAATCAACGTACCTCCTGTCATACTAAAGGAACTACCCGTACCAGACACTTCGAACATAGATCTATTTGTGGCAGGTGATCCCGCTACATCTTCTCCAATAGTGATCGCTCCTCCCGTTTGAGTATAATTAAGAATTCCACCTCCATTGGCATCACTTTGTCTAATCTGTGAGCCCACAGATAGTATACCGGTTCCACCAACGGTTATGGTAGCACTTCCAGAACTTGAATACTCAATAAAATTATTATCTCCCCCAACCATGTCCAGCTCACCTGCCCCGTCAATTTGAAGCAATCCATCCAGTGTAATTCCAATATCAATACCTGATGGAATCATGGCTTTCCCAGCACTTATTTGTAGTCCAGCAGTTCCAGGTATACTAAAACTGGTACCATTTGTCGTATTGGTTAGCTCCAAATCATCTCCAGCACCAATGCCAGCATCATTGAGAATCAAAATGCCATTTTGCATACCAATAGGCTGAAATGAAGCTGCAGGTACTGGAAGTGTAAAATCCGTATTAAAACTGAATGTTGAAGTTTGGTCTGAACCTTTGTTCATTACCACTTGGTGGAGGTCCGGGACAGCCGTGATAGATGTTCGCTCAAAACTATGGGTGCCTGAGCCAGTCAGTTCCAAAATCACATTATTATCTGTGCCTCCATTATATAGATCAAACTCAGCTCCTGCATCTGCAGAAGAACCAGGCCGCATGTGGATATCACCTGAAACTCTGATCGTATGATCCACGTCATTTCCTCCACCTGATTCGACAATAATTCTGTTAATATTTTCAGTAGTTGTACCTGCAGTGGTTTCAAATAAAATATCTTCCACTTCTACAGTCACCGCTGTTCCGTTATGAAAAATCATTTCTCCATCTGTATTAAATCCGATCCACAAAGAATCAGCAATCGTTATATTCTGATCAACATAAAGAGCTGCATTGCCATTAATTAGCATATTGGAGCAACTAATATCTCTATCCAGCACAAATCGATCATCTTTCGGAGTTGAACCATTTGCCCCATTAGCCCAGAAACTAATAGATGGATATTCATCCAACGCTGTGATAGTGATGTCCCCATCACCATCTGCTCCACTACCAAGTGTATAGTATACGTCACTATCAGTAGTGCTAACAAAATCCCCAAGATCTGCAGTGGCGCTAATTATCCCAAAGCCAGTACCATTGTACTGAAATTGTAATCGACCAAATCCAGAAACCATATTGGAATTTAAATTTTCAGAATCTCCGAACTGCAGTGTTGCCAAATCACCACCCTTAGCGTTAGCACCTGTCGGTGAATCAAAAACCAAAATACTTGCATCAACATTGCCAATAGCCCGAATTCTATGACCATCTCCTCCGTTATAACCGATTATGGCTATATCCCCGGCTCCCGGACAACACTCACCATTTGAAACTGCAGTTCCGGCGTGACCACCGAAAGACCATGTCGTATTATCATCCCAATTTGCAGGCGTATCAATAGAGTAGAAAACATTAACTGTACCGTTAAAGGCGTTCGTCGGGCCAGCAGTGTAATTGGCATTGAGCAGGTCAAAATCTTTAACACCAGTATCTCCATTCATATCTCCATCAAAAACCAATTGATTCCCTGCCCAATCACATTCATTATCTAAACGTTCGCGTGTGTAACCAGCTTCATCTAAAACCCATCCTCCATAATAATTATCATTATTATCTACCGAGCCATCATCACCGTCACTGTCATCAAAATCGATCGTAATAGAAGTTACTATGTCATCCGTAGCAGAAAAATCTCTATGTCTTACTCGCCAGTAATAAGTTAATCCATCTGTATTTGTGGCAATGGTAGGCAGTTCTATATCAGCGATACTTATTTGTATATAACCTGTGCCTGCCGAAGCGGCCATGTCATATATCACCGGTGTATACGGAGTGCTGTTCGGTGGATCATTGTTTGAATCAGTACCAATTGGAAACGTATAATTACCATCTCCATTGATATAGAGTTCCAAGCCGCCATCTGATGCATTTCCTGCTGATTGAATATATCTCACGGAAGATGCTCCTGAAATAACCGCATTGGCTCCTTGCATGGTGAGACCACTGGTATTTATATCAAGCAGCTGATCCTGACTAAAAGTTAATGTCTCAGTAATCGTTTGATTGGCAGAAAAACTTACATCATTTGTGGCATCATTCAGGATTACATTACCAAAAACTCCAGTGCCATCCCCTGCTACAGTGTAGGTTGCCGAACCTCCGGAAAATTCCACCTCCCCACCAGTTGTGCTTTCATGTGTTCCTGAGTTGGTGATTGTGTTCTCTATGAAAATGGTCTGCCCACCATCGTTCACGGTTGCACCACTCGCTATTGATAACGAATTTGTTGCCGTTAAATCTCCCGTAACCAATGTTTTCGTGTCTGATCCACTAAAGGTTACATCATAGAAATCGGTAGTTAACGTTCCGGCCAAAGTGATGATCTGATCAGAATTACCAACAAAGGATGTTGCATTATTACCTCCTTGCGTATATGTTGCTCCTGCTATTACGTTCAAATTCCTTCCAACAGTTAGGTTATTACCATTCAATCGAGTATCCGTTCCACTTGAAAGAATCAAATCGTTTGTCACTTCTAAATCTCCTGAGAAGGTCACGAAATCATCGTCATCGGCCGAAATACTGAGGTTGTAAAAATTTGGAGTAAAGACAATCTCAAATCCATCCGTTGACAAAAATCCTGGTTCTATATCAACTTCTATCGTTCCCCCTGTAACATTATGATTCCCAACAGGCACGTCGATATTCAACCCGTTTATAGAGCCTGCATTCGCACTATTATTATAATCTCTTATTACTAAAGAGCCACCAGACATAATAAAAACCCCATTGGTAGAGGTGAAGTCAAATATCCCTGCAGTGGTCCCAGCTGAAGAACCACCTATTGCTTGGCTTTCTCCATTGACGGTAAATGTACCCCCCGATTGATTATACACTGGATTTCCTGTTGGGGATGCACCATTTGCTCGGAGTTGATTAATATCTACCGTTCCTCCTTCAATTTGAAAGGTAGCAGGGCCATCCTCTGAATAAAAAGTGGCTGATCCGTTTCTACTATGAAAGACGCCATCCGAAATTCTAAAGTTCCCCGTAAGATACAACGCTTGTTGGCTGCCGGTTCCGGTTACAACTCCTGAAACATTACCTGCCAAATCTGTATCAATTGCTTCGATTGCTGCATCGGTTTCTGCAGTGGCCCATACGGTTACATTTGCTCCGTCGATCCATAATGCGCCTTTTTCTGGAATGACCCAAGAACCGTTTGCACCACCCAATGACTTAGCCTCTGACAGAGAGGGGATGAATATAGTACCTGTCAATCGTAGCGTACCTGCCTTAATCCAAAGTGATTTTCCAATTGTTGGATTAGGTAGGTTGTTGATTGTAGCACCGAGACGAGTTTGTCCGAGTATCCTAAAATTATTTATAGCAGAAGAATTGACCGTCAGTGTATACGTTTGATCATCTCCCTTATCCAGAATAAAATCGTAAAAATTGGTCGTGTTGGTGCAGGTCAAAGTGTTGTCAGATTGACCTGTGAAATTAACCGTCACAGCGTCTCCATTGGTAGGATAGGCATTGTACACATACCCTACCTGATTGGTGAAATTTACCGTTCCACTGTTGGTGAAATTTCCCGAAATATTGAATCTATGAAAAGTGTCATGGTAATCATCGGCATCTGTTGGTGTACCGATAATCCCTGTCCCTACAGATATTTCAGCAGCAGAAGCGACAACAAGATTTCCTGAAAGATCAATAATCAGTCGAGTTGTCGAAAGATCATTGATCTGAAAATTTCCACTTGTCAATGTCAAATCTCCATTGATCGCAATGTCCGTTGTGATTATCAGCTCATCGTCAGCGGCAGATGTGAGATTAACTACAATATTGTAAAATGTAGAGATTGATGAAGCTGCGGATATTTCTAAGTCCTCACTCCCGTAAAATTCAAATGTTCCTGCCCCAGTCCCAGCCGAAGTAAAGTTTGAAGCATCTGTGAAGGTTGGGAAATTCATCAACCTTGGAGTAGATGCATCATCTCCACTTGATCGAATCGTTCCATTTCCGACCAATTCAGTGATAGTTCCGTGTCCCGAGGTGCTGACAAAATCCAATGTCCCATCCACGGTTAGTTTGGTCAGCGGATTTGGAATGTCAGCGTCATTATCTAGTGTGACTGTTTTTCCTGATCCAATAATCACTTCATCGGTGGAAGAAGATGGCGAGGAGCTTGGTGTAAGGTTTTCAGGATTATTAAAAATTATTCCTGCAGGATCGAGGGTCCATGTATTAGGATCATCCCACGTTCCTGAGTTGATTACGTACCATTTTTTAGCAACCGATGGAAAGCCTAGCGTGAAATATCCCGAACTAAAATTAGCATCGGTAACATCAAACCGTACTCGGTCTCCGTTGAGACTTTTCGTAACTGTAACTTCCGTAAAAGGCCCAGATGTTCCTGCTCTTCTTGCCAGTTGATAATCGTTGGCATCTGTAGGCGTTGGTTGTCCCGCCTCAACCACGTCAAATTCAACCCTCAGTCCAACTGTTCCTGTTTTCTCGAAATACCAAATCCTGTTGTATCGATCGGAACCAGAAATACTCCCCATATCTGTTGAGCTATTGTCTTGATTGTTATTGTCATGTCCAGCCATGACATGTTCATCATCCGCTAAGACATCTGATGGATTTTCGCTGAGGTATAATGTTCCCCCCAAACCATTTGAAGTATTTTGCTCTGCTGAGTTAACACGGCTAATACCGGTCAGTTCATAACGATAGGTAGCTCCGGCGCTGGAGTAATGATCATTTGAAGTTGTAATCCCATATTTTTCTGACACATAATTATTGACCATTCGAATTTCGCCATCATTGAGTACCACGTCATAATAAATAATCTCGGCAATATGCCCAGTATAGTAATTTCCAGAAGCGCCATCACTCCCTACTTTGATTGTGGTGTGGGTGGCGACTGAAGTTGCAACTGATGTGACTTGTGTGGAGGCCGTGCCGTCCAATTGTAAATCGAGGGTCTGGCTGGTTCCATCGTAGGTTAACACCGCTATGTATGCTGTTGATGCTACAATTGAAGAAGCAGCAGAGCTAATGGAGTAGTTGGAAGAGCTACTATTTATACCTGCGCTTAGCTGACCTCCCTGAATGTAGAAAAATAAACCATTGGTAGTTCCTCCTTGTTCATACAGATATTGCTGAGTAGTGATATCCGCTCCTGTCTGAAAAACGATGTAAACGGTTCTGGCAGTAACTGATGTGGTATTGATGCTATTGTCATCTGCAATGTCAAGAAATTCACTACTTGATCCGGCAAACAGAATGCCCGGTTCACTGTTCGTGCCGACTGCCGCCGTATTGTCATACACGGGATTTGTAACTGACGCAGCATTCGTGGCGTTGTTCGCATTGGCCTGATCAGACCAAGTGGTCACGTTATCACTTCCATCGAAAGTGATTCCCTTATCAGATCTCAACCAAAAAATGTTATTAGTTGGTGTGCTTACGCCACCAGGGCCCGACTGGGCTAACAATAAAGTCCAACTAAAGATAAAAAGCGCAGAAAAAACCCCTTTCATAAGATACTTTTAGATACTTTCAATACGAACACCTCTTCATTCCTTTTACAAATTGGAGGTATGTGAGTATCACAAAAATAAATAGAAGAATTGGTGATTTTACTCAGTGATTTACCGCAAAATTCCTACCGTATTTTACGTAGATTGACTCAGCAAAAAATACATCGAAATCGATTTAAGAGGTATGAGCATATCAACTAACAACCCCGCTCTGACTCTTTCAAGAGACCAAATTTCCCCAATAAACTATATTGAAGAAATTAGCTACTAGTAAGAAGTTTCAAGGTCTTGCTACAATTTTCTTGTTTGACTACAATGGAATACAGTCCTGACAAATATCAAAAAAAATTCGCTTTTGAAATCATGGTACTATTTGCCATTCCCTAAATTGATCTGTGTGATTCTGCATTTTGAATACAATGGTGCAGAATTTTTTTACAAAAATGTCATAGCGTCATCTTCAATAAGTTACTTTTGCTAATTCAGTCTTAAAATGAAGTATAAAGAATTGAAACCATGATGAATTTATTGATTCGCCTGATCTTGGTGATAGCTGTGGTATTTGTAACACAAATATCCAGCGGGCAAGACTGCACCACCAGTAGCACGACATATGATTTTTTCTCTGGATGCACTGGTCAGACAGCAGTTCCTGGCACGGGTGATTACTCTGTAAAGGTTAAAAATAACCAGACCTTGGTTATCAACGGAGACCTGACAATAAATGGAATCCTCACAATAAATCTGGTAGGATCAACCTCTGAAGTTCTGGTTGAATCTCCCTATACACTAACAGCGACAAATCTTACATTTACTGGCAGTGCAACCGGTAAGGTTTTGATAATTGAAGGGCCCAGTGCAACATTAGATGTTTCTGGTACCTTGGATTTTGGTGGGAATACCATTGAAATAGAAGGTGAAGGAACCATTGCAGCTGGTACAATAACAGGCGGGGGATCAGTGATATGTGAAGGTACTGGCACGTGTCCCACTTTTGATCCATCTCCTACATGTGCTGGGGGTGGTATTTGCATTGAAGCTGCTGTCGTGCCGGTGGAGTTAATAAGTTTTGAAGCCAAGCTGAATGAAGCAGTGAGCTTTGTTGGATGTCTGCTTCAGAGCTTAACAATGACTATTTCACAATTGAAAGGTCTTCTGATGGTCTCACCTATTACGAGCTCGGCGAGGTTGAAGGTTCTGGAACAACTAATGAGATCAGATCATACTCTTAATAATGATGAATCTGCTTTAGCAGGAGTCTCTTATTATCGATTGAAGCAAACAGACTATGATGGACGTTTTGAGTACTTTAATACCAAATCAGTATCGTTTAATGGAGCTGTAACAAATAATATAACCGTCTACCCAAATCCTGTTGTTGATGTTATGGGTGTTCAGAATTTTACGGATAAAACAAAAGACCTAAGATTGTTAAATATTCACGGTAAGGATGTCACTGGTCGAGTATCCATCAAAACTATTAACAGCGGACTTATATTGGATCTTTGCCAATTGGAGTCTGGAATCTATTTTCTCAAAACTGCTCTTGGGACAAATAAGATAATCAAGCAATAAAGCTTAAGGGAGCCCCCATCATAGAAACGAATACTCTTGTAGAAGTTTAGTGCTCACCTGACCATTCCATTCCTATCTATCACCACATATGCCGCAATCCCTTCTCCATCTGGCAACTGATCTTCTGGGAAATAGAACACAGTAAGTTGATCCAGAGATTCATCGTATCTGAAGCTCACAGGCTCGTGTGGAGCAGTTATCAAATTTGACCACTTCAAATCTCCCATTGTGGTTGTAGAAAGAATGAAAAAATTATTGACTTCACTTGAGGGATCATAAAAATAACAACCAAAATGAGGAGTTGGTAATGCTTTGGCAACAGTGGATTCAGCGTCCATTTCCCCAATTACCATAGTACTCTTTTTTAATATTCCTCTGGCAGGGCCGCTCCATACAAGGAATCCTTCTCCTGTTTCACTGTCCACACCAAAGGCTATTTTCGTCTCCGTTCCATGAACACCCTTGGTCATGTATTTTTGACTTTCTGTTACTTCGTAAAGCGGAATCCTCTCTTCACCAGAAACAGCCCATTTGTCCTTTTCAGAAAATTCTTCAGCTCTTATGTTCCAGGCCAGACGTTCGTTGTTTATCCAAGAACCTAAGTCGCTTACGAATTGATCATAGCCAGTTGATCCTCCATAATTGGTTTCCAAAATTCCGGCATACCTCAACTTAGCCAAGTCCATTTTCTCTGGAGCGGATATGTCTGAATAAATTGTATTCATTGAGCCCAGTTTTTCCATTATTATATCTGCAACTCCCAGTTGTGCAAATATGTTAGTTGAATCCGCCAGGGAAGCACTAAGAATTGGATTTGATAGTCGACTCACTTCGAGTTGGTTGAGTCTCAAATCTAGTAAAGAACGAGCAGAGCCATCTTCGTCATATTTATTCCCATCTACTTCCAGATCATGAAGGCTAATTGTTCCAGGATCAACACCCTGAGCAATCTTTTCGAATGCTCCAGAAATTTCATTTTCTTTGTCCAGAATGATGTTTTTATAATCCGTGACAGCTGAATAGTCATTTTTTGTGGAGTTAGCCCACGTTTCATAATCCCATAGGTCTAATTCTCCACTGAAAATATCTCCATGTTCCAATCCATCAACAGCATATGTTTCAATGAATTTGAAGCTATTAAATCCTTGGTAGGAATCAGATCCCAAATCTTTAGTCAATTTTTTGAGGTCATTTGAAAGCGCATATAGTCCCTGAGCATTGTCCCTCATTCTATCTAGCATGACCATGTCATCAGGGGTGAGCAAAAAGAGTAACTCTTTGTAATCGCCATGTCGCTCGATCATTTGTTTATAAATCATCACACTCAAATTGTATCTTCCTTGTATACGATGAAGCATGGTATTGAATGTTCTGATATCCTTATTTCGATTCCTAACACTCTCAATTTTCTTCTCAATATCCAATTGCACATCGGACAGTTTGATTCCGAATTCACCAGTTCGCAAATCGCGACGATGAAATGACTGGTAATATTCGTCACGTTTTTTTAGCTCCTTTTCTGTAATAAGGGTAAGTGACTTTGCGAACATTTGTACTGCTGAATCAGCCGCTTGGGTAATCGCAGACGTGTCGCCTAGAATATCCTTCTCCCGAAAACGTTTGTCAAGAATAAGACCCATTTGAAGGTGAGCGTTCGCATGCTCTGCATTTTTCGGATCTTTTAAAAAGACTAACAGTTGAGGCTCCCCATCCGTGTAGTTCTTAGAGTTAAGCATGGGAAATAAATCCTTATATTTCACTTTCTGCGCACTGCAGACAATTGGAACTAAAACGAGGGCAAATGTGATTACTTTTATGAACTTCATTTCAAGTGATACGTTTTTGAATATAAGCTAGCCTTAAATGTAAGAAAATAGCTGGTAATGAAGGTCAGAGTAAAGTTGTACAAACAAATAAAAATCCCTAATAGATGGCTAAGAAATTAAGTAAAGAGTTGAAGGAGTGGGTTGTTATGCTGACTGTTATCGGAATTCTTTTTTTCACAGGATGGTATAAAGACGTTGCTGGATTCTTACAACGAGGATTACTAGAAACTGGTCTTATGAAGCCCTCTCAGCTCGAAGACACACGCCCTGCTTCTTATGATTTTCAATTGATAAATGAAGCAGGAAGAACCTTAGACTTTTCTGAATTTCAAGGGAAAACGGTCTTCATTAACTTCTGGGCAACCTGGTGCCCTCCTTGCATAGCTGAAATGCCGGATATTCATGATTTATTTGAAAAGGTTGGTTCAGAAGTATCATTCGTGATGATATCTGTGGATCAAGAACCGGAAAAGGCAATAAATTTCATTGATAAAAAAGGGTTTGAGTTCCCCATTTATTTTTTGAAAAATGGTTTGCCGAATACGTACGACACTCATTCAATACCAACAACCTATGTGATCTCACCAGATGGAAAAATAGTAACCGAACAGCACGGCCTATCGAAATACGATACGGAGAGGTTTAGAGAATTTCTATTGGGGCTTAATTCTTCGTCAATGCGAGGCACGAAGCGATCTCGATGAGATCAACAAGATTACTTTTTGCACCTGTCTTGTTGTAACTGGGTTTGCATCCCAAACAAATGGTGACATAGGCTGTGTTTATTGCGACAATTTGCATATTTAACTTTATCAAATTTCACTAGTTATGTCTGACAGAGTAAATGCACGATTGCCTAAGCCTTTGGCTGATCACCTTCATCGCATGGTGGGAACAAATGGCCTTTTTGAAACGTCGAGTGAATACATTCGCTCTTTGATTCGACGCGATATGAAAAGCGACACTTCTCAGATATATTCGGCAATCCTTGAAGGCTTTGAAGACGCAAAGGAAGGTCACTATTTTCAATCGACTGGCGACTGGAAAAAAGATAAAGAAATATTTAAACAGAAAGAAGCAGAAAGCTGGGAGTAGGCAATGGTAAAATTTTCTCTAACAAGACGTGCCAACATAAATCTCCTTGAAATTGAAGAATTCTCTTTAAAAAAATGGGGTGAAAGTCAAATCAAAAAATGCATAAATGACCTCTATCATGTTTTTGGAGAAATTGCAAAGAATCCAGAGCTGGGCAAACTGAGAAAAAATCGCTCGTTTCCCTTTTTTATGCTGCAGCAAAGCAGCATTTTGTAATCTACAAAACCACTAATTCTGGAATAATTATAGCCACCATTTTACATAGCCGACGAAATATAGAGGCTCTCGTTAGGAATATGGCAGTGCCTTTGACTGATGAAATTCAGACTATTGAAAATAAAATCTAGAAGAATACCTTTCTCAAACCCAAATGGCAAAGGAGTGATATCAGAATCACAAATTGGGTTTTATCAACCTCCCTCTAGAAACACCGAGGCAAGCACACAGTCTAAATAATATTCTCGACGCAACATTAGCATCCCAGATCGTATTACCAGTTTCGGACACATCAAATCCGATAATTTTCCTACCGCCTCTCACCACAGACTCAATTAAAAACACGGCCTCATAAAAACTCAATCCTCCCGGGACAGGCGTCCCTGTATTCGGACAAAGGGATGGATCAAGGCCATCCATATCAAAACTGATGTATACTTTCTTGGGTAAGTCATTGATTATTTTCGCTACCTGCTCAGGCCAATCCTCTCCTTTCCATTTCCTCTTTTGAAGCACCTCATCAAAATGGATTATATATTTTTTGTTCAATTCTTTCACCAAGGTCTCTTCTTCCTCGCAATAATCTCGAATACCCACTTGCACCAACTTGGTCACAGAGGATACCTTTAATGCATTCTTCATAATTGATGCGTGAGAATAAGTGAAGCCTTCATACGCTTCTCGCAAATCCATGTGCGCATCAATTTGGAGAATCCCGAAATTTTCATGCATCTCTCCAAGTGCATGAATCAACCCAAGGGGTGTCGAATGATCACCTCCAATCACACCGACAGTTTTCCCAACTCTCAAATAATCACCAGCTTCCGTTCTTACATATTCCACCATCTGTTCACATCCTTGATTAATCTGGGATTGCACGACCCTCTCTTCAGCATCCAATTCTCCAGTCTCTTCCAATTTTGAAATCAATAGCTCTGCCTTTGCTCTCAAACTAATGGCTGTTTTTTTTACTTCCTCATTCATAGGAGCCATTGCCACAGGATACCTATGATCTTTTGTAATGTCTGGAATCGACAAATCCAGCTGATTGGATTCATTAAGAATTAGTTCTGGTGCTTCTGATGTGCCTGCACCATAAGAAGCTGTAACATCCCAAGGCACAGGGATCAAGATCAAATCTGCTTCCTCCACACTATAAGGATAGCCGAAGATGCTCCCCTTCCTCCCGACAGCATTCGGATTGTAGGCTGTCATTCTGAAGCTCTATAGAATTCAAAATAGGCCCCTCTCTGGCTGATATTGGCCCAACTTCCATCGATTCTCATTTTTACCACTCCGGCGGGATTGACATTGCCCACGCTATCTCCTGTCAGATATTCTGCCAAGTAAGTGATAGAAGGATTATGGCCAATTAAGCACACGGTTAGCCAGAGATTGTCGAGGTTAGTTACTATGCCAAACAATTCGCGAACCGCTGCATTGTACATTGACGCCTCAAATTGAATTCGTTTCTCGTCAAACTTTAACTCCTCCCTTATGTGCGCTATGGTCTGTGCAGTTCGAGTGGCCGAACTCACAATAAACCGATCCGGTATCTCATCGTGAAAAACATTCTTACCCTGCCTCCTAGCGTCGCGCATTCCCCTATCAGTCAACTCACGATCGTGATCAGGATTTCCCTCCATTGCCTGCCCGTGTCGCATTAAATAAAGTGTCTTACTCATAAAGAAATGTATATTCGCACTTTCAAATCATAAAGGTACGCTTCTTGGTCGGAATGAAAAATGCTTTTTGGTTTGTAATTATATTTTTCAAATATTTGGCGCAAGCTTAACACTTATGGGTAAAAATCTAGTCATTGTCGAGTCGCCTGCAAAGGCAAAAACGATCGAAAGGTACTTGGGGAAGGACTTTCAGGTGAAGTCGTCCTATGGTCATGTTCGTGATCTTCCTAAGGGCAATGACGCCATAGATGTTGCAAACAAGTTCGCACCAACCTACGAAATTTCAAAAGATAAAAAGGATGTTGTAAAGGAGTTAAAGAAGCTCGCTAAGGATGCCGAAATGATCTACCTAGCCTCGGATGATGACCGTGAAGGTGAAGCGATTTCTTGGCATTTGACTGAGGCACTGGATCTTACCGAAGCTAAAACCAGGAGAATAGTTTTTAGAGAAATCACAAAGAGTGCCATCCAAAATGCGATGGAAAATCCTAGGGGCATTGATATTGATTTGGTGAATGCGCAGCAAGCCCGAAGGATTCTTGACAGGCTTGTTGGATTTGAGCTCTCTCCCATTTTATGGAAAAAAATTAAAGGTGGACTTTCAGCCGGTCGTGTACAATCTGTTGCTGTACGATTGGTGGTGGAGCGAGAAAGAGAAATCGACAAGTTCAAAACTGTTTCTAGTTTTAAGATTGTCGCCAACTTCTTACTCGAAGGTGGGAAAATTTTAAAAGCAGAACTGCCAAAAAAATTCGTGAAAGAAGAAGAGGCGCAGGCTTTTCTTGAAACCTGCAATGGAGCAGATTTCTCAATAGGAAACTTAGAGAAAAAGCCTACTAAAAAATCACCAGCACCTCCTTTTACCACCTCAACACTGCAGCAAGAGGCGAGCAGAAAACTTGGTTTCCCTGTGGGCCTTACCATGCAGTTGGCTCAGAAACTTTATGAAGCTGGTAAGATTTCCTATATGAGAACAGATTCATTGAATTTATCAGAGGAAGCTCTTGGAAAAGCTAATACAGAAATCAATTCGGCGTATGGTTCGGAGTTCGCACATCGTCGCACATTCAAAACGAAAAGCCAATCAGCACAGGAAGCTCACGAAGCAATTCGTCCAACGAATTTTTCTGAGCACACCGCTGGGTCTGATGGAAGCCAGGGAAGGCTTTACGAACTAATTTGGAAACGTGCTATCGCTTCTCAAATGGCAGATGCACAGTTAGAAAAAACCACAGCCACGGTTGCCATTTCCACCTCAGATCAAGTGCTTACCGCAACTGGCGAGGTGATTACCTTCGAAGGATTTCTGAAGGTCTATCTCGAATCCAACGATGACGAGGAAGATGAAGACCAAAAAGGAATGCTCCCTCCTCTTACGGTAGGACAAAAATTAAATCTGAAAGAGATGACTGCTCGAGAAGGATTTTCAAGGCATCCAGCGCGGTACACGGAGGCGAGTCTTGTTAAGAAATTAGAAGAACTTGGGATCGGTCGTCCATCAACTTACGCTCCCACGATCTCCACTGTTCAAAAGCGAGATTATGTAGCAAAAGAAAGTCGAGAAGGAGTTAAGCGGGGATACAAGGAATTAACTCTCATAGATGGGTCTGTGACAAACGAAGCGAAAAGCGAAATCACCGGAGTAGAAAAAAATAAACTATTCCCAACCAATAATGCCATGGTTGTCAATGACTTTTTAGGCAACTTCTTCCCAAATGTGATCGATTATTCATTCACCGCAAATGTGGAAAAGGAATTCGATGAAATAGCTAAGGGCAAAATGGCCTGGGAGAAAATGCTCGGCAATTTTTATGGGGATTTTCATGAGGCTGTAGAAGGAACAGAAACATTAGAGCGTTCTCAGGCGGGATCAGCTCGTGAATTGGGAGTAGACCCTAAAACGGGAAAGACGATCTATGCCAAGCTTGGAAGGTACGGTGCGTACGTTCAGTTAGGAGAGGTTGTAGAAGGTGAGGAAAAGCCGAAATTCGGAAGCCTGCGACATGGTCAACTATTAGATAGTATCACCTTAGAAGATGCCTTGGAACTCTTCAAGCTACCAAGGGCAGTTGGAGAATTTGAGGGACTTGAGATTACTGCTGCCATTGGACGCTATGGGCCTTATGTCCGCCATGATGGGAAATTCGCCTCATTGCAGGAGGGGCAGGATCCTTTGACAATTACTGAAGAAGAGGCTGTGGCACTTGTGCTTCAGAAGCGTGAGGATGATGCCAACAAGTATATTTCAACTTTCGATGAGGATGACACAATGTTTGTTCTTAATGGGAAATACGGGCCTTATATCAAAGCTGGGAAGAAGAACGTGAAAATCCCAAAGGACATGGTACCTGAGGAGCTTACCTATGAGCAATGCAAGGAACTTGCAGCAAAGGCGCCAGAAAAGAAGGGCCGGAGAAAGGCAAAAAAATAGGTTGAGGCTCGGTTACTTTTAGAATTATGGAAAGTCATATATTATAACGGTAGTAAAAATATCCTTTTACAGTTACGAATGAGCAATTATGACATTAATGGAATTGAAGGATCGATACTTCATCTAAAAACTGAAATCCCAAAGAAGAGACCTTTACTTATTGCTTTTGGCGGAATGGAAAATAATAAATGTCCAACTCCATTCTCGTTTGTTAGTTTATCTCTACCTTTTGTGAATGTTGAGAAAATATATCTTCGTGATACAAATGCCATTTGGTATCATTTAGGTCTTGATGGCGAATCAGAAAATATTAAGGATACAGCAACCTTTCTCAGAGCTAAGATTCAAGAAATCAATCCAAGTAAAGTCATTGCTGTTGGCAATTCTATGGGTGGTTATGCGGCAATTTTGTTTGGTTCGCTGATCAATGTTGACATAATACATGCATTTGCTCCAAATACCGTATTAAGCAATGAAGTGATTTACAGTGAAAAACAACTAGCCAAGCTGTACAAAAATTTCAATAATACATATTTCGATTTAAACAAGATTCTTCAATCAACTAATTACGACTCTGAAATTAATCTTTACTTTGATAGAAATTATGATAAAGATGCCAACCACGCCTACAACATTAAAAATAACAAAAACGTAACCCTGTATCCTTATGAAGAGGGCAGCCATAATTTAGTACACAAGTTGAACGACTCTGGTGAATTGAAGCAGATTATATTTGAATCCTTTTGATTAATACTCTTGACTCTTAGCTCAAATTATGGAAGAAGTCGCTATCCAACAAAGCTCCTATTATAAAGAATGGGAGAAGGAAATTGACTAAGAAAAAATAATCAAGACCAGTTCAATACTTCACGATTAAAGAAGTCTTGTGTAACATTGTTATTCTTATCAACTTCCATGAAACTAGATATCTATCAAATCGACGCGTTTACGGATGAACTGTTTCGAGGAAATCCCGCATGCGTCATACCTCTCGATAAATGGTTGCCGGATGAGATACTTCTAAAAATTGCTCAAGAAAACGCAGTTGCTGAAACGGCTTATTTTATTCAAGAGAAAAGAAAGATCAAACTGCGATGGTTCACTCCAGATATTGAAATGGATCTTTGTGGTCATGCCACTTTATCCGCCGCTCATGTCATTAAAAATGAGATTGGATATTCAGGTACTGAGATTATTTTCGAGACCCTGAGTGGAGAATTGAAGGTCGCAGCTTCTGCTGATCTCATTTCGATGAACTTCCCATCAAGAAAGCCAGAACCCGCCGTGCTTCCCAATGTCATTGAACAGGCACTGAACATTCAACCAGTTCAAACTCTGAAAGCAAGAGACTATTTTCTTGTTTATGAATCGGCAGATGACATTGAGCGACTGGAAATTGATCGACCCATTTTCGATGAGATAAATGTGGGACATGGAGGAGTAATTGTTACAGCAAAGGGAGACAATTGTGATTTTGTATCCAGATTCTTCACACCCCAAGCATCCATTTTAGAAGATCCGGTGACTGGGTCAGCACATTGTTCTTTAATCCCATACTGGAGTGAAATTCTTGGGAAGAAGGGAATGAGTGCCATCCAACTTTCAGCTCGTCAAGGAAAAATATCCTGCCAAGATCTGGGCGAACGAGTAGGTATCAGCGGAAACGCTATAACGTATTTGAAGGGGGCTATTTGGGTGGATTAAAATCTCAATCAATCCTACACCTGATTATTGAGCATTACTGGCATAATCAACATGAGCAGATCTTCGTTTTCCTCTTGATCAGAAGGAATGATAATTCCTGCTTTGTTCGGTGCGCTAAGCTGAAGGGTTATTTCTTTGCTCTCACAGTTACCAAGCATCTCAACAAGGAACTTTGCATTAAACCCAATTTCAATATCCTCACCACTGTGATCACAAGCGAGTCGCTCATTGGCTTCATTTGAGAAATCAAGATCTTCTGCCGAGATCATCAACTCACTTCCCGTGATCTTTAACCGAACCTGATGCGTTGTTTTATTGGCATAAATAGAAATTCGTCTTAACGAGCTCAATAACTCCTGTCGATCAATTGTCATGTCGTTGTTGTTATCAACAGGGATGACATTTTCATAATCTGGGAAACGTTCATCTATCAAACGGCAAATCATCTTCACATTGTTGAAATCGAAGAAAGCATTTGATGCGTTGAATTCCAGATTCACATTCGTGATCTCTTGGGGAATAGTTGACTTTAAAAGTGTCAACGCTTTTCTTGGCACAATCATAGAATGTCCCTGATCGGAAGCTACATCCACTCTGCGGTATCGAAGTAGTCTATGGCTGTCTGTGGCAACAAATGTGGCATTCGTGTCTGTGAGGTTCAAGTAAACACCCGTCATGGCCGGACGAAGTTCATCAGTACTTGTTGCGAATAGGGTATTGTTAATGGCTCGGCTCAATATTTCTGAAGAGAAATTTACTGAATAGCCATCCGAAACCGTTGGTATCTTTGGGAAGTCAGTAGCATTCTCACCGGCCAACTTATATCGACCATTGTCCGAATTGATCTCTATGCTATACGTATCTACGTCAATAGAGAAGGTCACAGGTTGCTCGGGCAAATTCTGCAAAGTCTCCAATAAGATCTTTGCAGGAATAGCTATACTCCCATCCTCTTTAGCTTCTACTTCCAATTCTGTCATCATGCTTGTTTGTAGGTCTGAAGCCGTAACAGTCAACATGCCTCCCTGAATCTCAAATAAGAAGTTTTCCAAAATTGGCACCACAGGATTCGTAGTGATCACGCCATTAATAGCTGCAAGTTGCTTTTTTAAGTATGAGGAGGAAACGATGAATTTCATAAGGTTATAATTGAGTATTTCTAATGTCTTATGGAACCTCCAAAAAAATAATCGCCCCCAGTTGAGACAATTACATAGTCAGTAGGTTTCATTCGGATGTTGGTTAGTGGTTCCTTTAAATGGAACGCAAATTTAATTACAAATAGTGAGAAAAACGGTGAGGTTTTTCGAGACTATTCCAAAGCTCCAAAGTCACTCCTTTTCCGAAGTATACTAGCCACCCTTGGAGCATCCACAGCGATCATTTCGCCAGTAGGATCGAGTAACAGGTGGAAAGGGTCTTCAGGCCTTTTGGAGTAAATAGTAAAGGTGATTTCTTTCTTGATATTTATATCATCCAGGTATAGAACGGCAAGAGGTTCAGTCTGCGAAACGCTATCCATAGCCTGAATTCTTCCCTTGCTAATTCGCTCATTTGCTTGGAAATATTGAAACTGATTCAAGTAATTCATCATTGTAGCTGTGTCTATTGAGGCAATTCCCTCTATTTTAAAGAAATCCTTGTCAAACCGGATGGTAAAGTCATCATCGTCACTGGTCACGTAATCCAAATTCAATTTCTGAATCGTTCGCCAGCTGCCATCATAAACCAATCGATCACGCCATTGGTCTTTTTCTAGTTCGAATATTCCTCCAACATAATCAGTGAAGCCAGGGATTTCCATTTCATATCCTTCTCCTTCCAAAATAAAATAGGTCCTGGTCTTGGTTTCATTGGAAGTGAAATGGAACGTTTGATCTTTATTTATTGAAATAGGGATTGCTCCATCCGTTGGCATTTCACCGACAGGTTTGTTCACTCTCACTCTCATCAACACATTTACCAAATGATTCACGAAAGCAGGATCTGCAGGGTATTGTCCAATTTGCCAACCTCCTCTTTTTTCCAAGAGAATATCTCCCATTTGAATAGCAGCCAGTGCACTTGTATCCTGCACTGCAAATAGCTCCACATCGAAGGATAGGTTTGATGAACCTTTCCCTGAAAAGAAAAACAAGAGATTGGCGATCAGCAATATCGCAACCAGAACGAATAAAAGTTTATTCCTCTTTCCCATCAGTCCGTGAATTTCTTTTTTCGCAAATAATATTTCAAACCACCGAGCAATACGATTAGCACCAAAGGAAGTACCACATTTATCATTTGCCATTTCACTTTCTCTTCTTTAACCCTCACTTTATCAAGAGGCCGGATTTTGATTTCTTTGGCTCGTACCATCACCAAGCCATCCTCATCGGTGAGGTAATCGAGCAACCGAGTGACCAGCTCTCCATTTGCATAATTCTGCTCAGCATATGGATCCACGCCAATATCCAGGGGCTTACCAGATTCAAGATCGAATTCATTTCGAATAATGTCACCATCAGAGATCACGACAATTCGAGAAAATTCTCCATCCTCCTTGAAGGTAGATTTATCAATTCCCTTTGGAGGAAATCTGTTTTTATAAAAGGACTTGAATTTCCCTTCTAGCAAATACCCAAAGTTGTAGGTTCCTCCATTAAAAAACTCTGGCTGCAAAGGCCCCTGTAAATCATTGTATGCCACCTTTACCGGCGGAGAAATCACCTTGGTTCTTTCAGACGTTTTCAGCAAAGGAGTTTTCTTAATACCCACTGCCTTCACTGTATCTATTGACGAAGCAAATCGGAGCAAAGTAGCATCCAGACCCTTTACAGAGGGATGGTTGCCGAAATTGGTAACTACTGGGAAGAATGGCCAGGGTAATAACTGAAGTTGTGGTTTCTCTCCGAAATTTCCTGTGACCACCACGGTCGTGCCGCTATTCAAATCGAGTACATAGTTTTTGTTGATCCTCACACCCCAACGGAACATCAAATCATCAAGGTTCGTCTCGTATGGTAGGGCAATTGTCCCCTCTCCAGAGGCACTGTCCATGTTTACACGCAAGGCATCATAGAAAACCAGAAGCTTACCTCCTCGCATCACATATTGATCCAGATAATATTTTTCGTGTGCATTAAAAGCTTCTGTTGGCTTGGGAAGAACAATGGCATCATAACCAATCAAGAGGCCGTTTCGGTTAGTAAGTCGTACATTAAAAAGATCGTATTTTTTTAAAATTCGACCTGTCAATCCCGCTAGCTGGGTAGAATCAGGAGCGCCGTGATCAGTTACAATTCCCACTCGTTTTCGGTTTTCAATGAGAGATCGTATCGCATGTACAAATTCATACTCCAGTCCTTCAATCGACTCATTGATCACTTCATCATTCGATGTTGTTCTATTGCCGCTTAGAAGATTAACAGCCGATTCTTTTGCCCCAACTGAAACAATGGCTCCTGGGAAGATCAATTGCTGAGATGACTGGCCATCTCGTCGATCATTGAGATTGGTCGGCTGAATTCCACGCTGAACCAATGATTGATAAAATCGATTTCTAGCTTCCTCATTTCCCGCTTGACTCGGATCTGTGAACTTAAACTGGACATTGCCATAAATGGCGAATTCATCCAGTGTCTCGGCAATGGATTTTTGAAATCGTTGAAAATTTGAAGGTAAATTTCCTGTCAAAAAAACCTCTATAAAAACGTCATTGTCAAGTGACTGCAAAGTTGATTTTGTAGCTTCAGAAACTGAATACCTCTTTTCTTCGGTCATATCCAATCTGAATCGGAAACGATCCGCTACTTGATTGATCAGCCAAATGACTAACAAACCAACTACAATGGAAAGAAGGGTGTGGATCCGTTGGTTGTTCATCTTCGCTTCATGATTAACACGGTGAACAAAAGCAGCAAATAACCCAGACCCAAGAAGTAGGCAATGTCTGTCAGGTCGATCACTCCCCTACTCAGTGAATTGTAATGAAAAAGCATACCCAGGCTTTCGATCTGGGAAGATTGATCTGCCCAAATAGATAGGTCAGCAATGGATGCGAAACCTGAGTAAAGTACGTAGCATAGAAATGCAGAAGTAATAAATGAAACAATTTGGTTTTGCGTGAGCGCTGAAGCGAAAATTCCAACCGCAGTGAATACACCACCTAAAAGGACAAGCCCTATGTATGATCCAATAATACCAGGTGTATCCAAATTTCCGACTGGATTTCCCAATGAACTCAAGGAGAAATAATAGATCAGGGTCGGCAAAAGAGAAACGATGACCAAAAGAAATCCGGCTAGGAATTTTCCGAGAATAATCTCGTGTGATTTGAAAGGTAAAGTGTAAAGCAATTCTAATGTACCAGAGCGTTTTTCTTCGGCAAAGGATTTCATGGTGATGGCAGGGATCAAAAACATAAAAACGTATGGTGCAAGAGAAAACAATGTCTCCAGGCTGGCATAGCCATAATCCAGCACATTAGTGTCTGGAAATACCCAAGTAAGTAAGCCAATACCTGTCAGGAATACTCCCATTACTACATATCCTATGAGCGAGTCAAGAAATTCATTGATTTCTTTTATGAGTATGGTAAACATCAGTCTTTCGATTGAGTTAACTTTCTAAACACCTCCTCAAGGGATTGCTCTTGAGCCTTCACAATACTCGAGAGTGGTAAGTCATTTTCTGAAATTATCCCCAACAATTCTGCCCTCAAATTCTCTTTTTCTGATCTTACAATAATTTCAGATCCGCTCACTTTCTCAATATTAAACCTCTCAAATAATTTTTCATCCACCACCGATTCAAAGGACATTTTAAATCCTTGCTTCTCATTATCACCAACTTTGAGTACGCTCACTTCATCATCGGCCACAATTTTTCCATTATCAATGATGACTACCTTGTCACAAATGGCCTCCACCTCTTGCATGATATGCGTGGACAATAGCACAGTCCTCTCTTTTGAGATGTCCTTGATAATATTTCTGATTTCAATAATTTGATTTGGATCAAGGCCGGTTGTAGGTTCGTCCAGTATCAACACGCTGGGATCGTGGATCATGGCTTGTGCCAAGCCCACCCGTTGACGGTAGCCCTTGGACAGGGTTCCTATTTTTTTATTTCGTTCACGTGTCAAACCTATCAACTCGATCATTTCTTCAACTTTGGCCTTTACGTTCTTCACCCGATACGCACGACCAATAAATCTCAAAAACTCTCGAACATACATGTCTAAGTACAATGGATTGTGTTCTGGCAAATAACCGGTTATCTTTTTTACTGTTAGTGGATCTTTGGATACATCCACATCATCTACCAAAACAGAGCCTAATGTAGCCAGCGAAAATCCTGTAGCAATCTTCATAGTTGTGGACTTACCTGCACCATTCGGACCAAGAAAACCCGTAATCTGACCGGAAGGAGCCACAAACGAGATATTGTCTACGGCTGCCTGTTCATCGAAAAATTTGGTGAGATTGACTATTTCTAAAGACATAGGTTTCGTGATGGACGAATCATTCGCAAACAGTAGTTTTGCAATAGAAACTTCAATGCGAACGCAATAATTGCAGTTTTTATTTTTAATCGCAAGGAATGATTACACTCGTATCAGGTACTAACCGTCCGGCTTCCGTCACAAGGCAGGTTGTAGACATTTATCAAAGCATGCTGGAGCAGCGGAATATCTCTTCTGAAATCATAGATTTGGTTGATCTACCAGAGGATTTTATAAGCACTGCGCTCTACGATAATTCAGGAAAGAATGCTACTTTTCAACCCATGCAAGATCAAATGCTCGAAGCAGATAAATATGTCTTCTTTGTGCCTGAGTACAATGGATCTTTCCCTGGGATATTGAAAACGTTTATCGATGGTTTGTCCTACCCCGACACTTTCAAAGGAAAAAAATGCGCACTCGTTGGGCTATCATCGGGAGTGCAAGGCAGTGTCTTGGCTATGAGCCACTTAACCGATATTTTCAACTATGCCAAAATGCACGTATTGGCTGAAAAACCTAAACTCCTGCATATAGAAAATCACTTAAAGAACGGTAAGATGGTTAATCCCCTTTTTAGTTCCCTGTTGGAAGAACAGATAGACTCTTTTATACGTTTTTAAGAATGAATAAGGCCTTTTTCTATCTGTTTCTCAAGCCTTTCTCCATGCTGCCGCTTTCGGTGATTTATGCTGTCACGTATCCGTTTTATTTATTGTTAGCTCATGTGATTCAATATCGGAAGAAAGTGGTGATTAAAAATTTGACAAATTCATTCCCTGAAAAGGGTTTGAAAGAAATTAAGGAAATCAAGAAAAAATTCTACCGCCATTTTTTAGATGAAATCTTAGAGTCGATAAAGATGATAAGCATGTCTGATAAAGAGTGTCTGCGAAGATTAAAAGTGGTGAATCCAGAAATTCTTAAACCCTACTTTGATCAAGGACGGAGTGTTGCAATGGTGATTGGGCATTACAACAATTGGGAATTCACGCCTTTCATGAATGCACAAATAAAGCATCAGTATGTAGCACTATACACACCTCTTCGAAATGCTTTTATGAATCAAACTTTGTACAATGCCCGCTCAAAATTTGGTGCAGGGCTTATTGCCAAAAAAAAAATGGGGAGCTTCATTAGACGACCTCATGACACACCTTATCTTTTGATATTTGCATCCGATCAGTCGCCAAAGGCGACAAGTAAACTTCATTGGACTCAATTCCTTAAGCAGAAAACGGGAGTGGCCACTGGTACTGAACGCTATGCTAAAATGCTAAACTTGGTAACCGTATTCGGGAGACTTGAAAAAGTAAAAAGGGGACACTATGAAATAACCATGGAAGTCCTCACAGATACCCCTAAAGAAGAAGCTGAAGGAAATATTACAGAGATGCACGTGCGGGCACTTGAAAAAGTAATAATCCAAACACCTCAATATTGGCTCTGGTCACACAGGCGATGGAAAAAGAAAGTGGAGAAGAATTTGGAAAAATAACTATTCCTGACTGAAGTATACGATCTTTCTGTTGACATACATTGGGGTAGCGCGGAGGACTTGCATCTGAAGCAGAATATCCGTATTTTTGTTGTCGAATTAGACAACAATCATTAGTCCAACTCTGAAAATAATAGACTCCATCAAAATAGATGTTTACTCACGCGAACATCCACCACCGCATTTTCATGTTATTTATGCTGAGTATGAAGAATTGATAGAAATCAAGACGTTGGTCACTTATGTAGGAAGTCTACCAAAAGCCCAACGAAATAAGGTTATTGAATGGGCAAAAATAAGAATATTTAATGCAGAATTTTCAACATCTAAACCCGAGATTATGAGAAAAAAACTAGTTATACCTCGAATAATAAAAATTCAAAAAATTGAAGGATTGAATATCTATTGCATGTTCAATAACGGCGAAAACCGACTGCTGAAATTTGACAATATTTTCAAAGAGTGGAGTATTACGAAAAATGATGTTGAATACCCTCTATTAACTCCTAGTGAATTCAAAAAAGTGAAACTAAGAAACTTTGCTTTATCATGGAGCAACATTTCAGTGATTTTACTATCAGAAGATGGACAAGAAGAAACCCACCCTTACGAACTTAGCCCAGATGAACTGTTTCGGCTGAGTGTGCCAGCTGAACTTTCAAATTCTGAGAAATTCGGGAATCTGATAAAGTCCGCAAGACAAAAGGCAGGGTTGACACAAGAGCAATTGGCACTAAGAAGTGGCACT
>JAAEPI010001302.1 GCA_024232835.1 Cytophagales bacterium | reverse complement strand
GTGGAATTCGGATCGGCAAACTATTATCAAAAGAACAACTCTATAGTGCCTTTCTCATTATTTATACTTTCCTTCAGCTCTTCCTGCAATCTGCTCAGGTCGGATGTTTCCCAATCTATTCCAAACGACCGGGATAGTTTTATCGGATCACCATAAAAAAGTTCAGTTTGAGAATTCTCTTCTCCTCTTTCTTCATCCTCGGTCTGCATTTCATAAATATGGGTAAGAATATCGGCAACATGTACGATTATTGGAAAGAGAGATTTCTTGTCTGCTTCTTGTGGGCGGTGATGATAGCCTACTGCGATTAGCAGGCTTTCCGGAAACATCCATTTTTTCAACAGCTTCATTCCAATTTCGTCATGAGTCATTCCAAAGATACTTTTTTCTGATTCAAAGGAGGTATATTTTAATCTTACAGGATCCATGATTTCTAACTGCATCATATAATCACTGGGAAAGGTGATATACATGGCCAATTTCCCTATATCATGGACAAGGCCGGCTACAAACAGCTCACTGCTTTCGATTTTCAAATTGACAGCAAT